>WGCR01000320.1 GCA_015493675.1 Anaerolineae bacterium | reverse complement strand
GAACCAAATATTACCCCCTTGTTTCAATCACATTCGCTTTACCGATTCCATGACAATACCAGTAGCAACAGCCATCCAATATAAAATTACCGATGATCTGGACGCCCTTCTGACCGTCTTTCCGCCCGAGATCAGCAACCGCTTGCGGGAATTTGGCGATGAAGGCAATTTCATCGAGATCGTCATGGACCTGGGGCGTTATCCCGAGGCCCGCTATGTAGATTCTGATCGCGTCCTCCTGGATCGCGAGATCACCGAACAGGACATCACCTACGTGGTGCAACGCGTCGGCCAGTTCACCGATGACAATCGCGCTGGCATCACCCGCACCCTGCACCGCATCTCAGCCATCCGCAATCGCCAGGGCAAGGTGGTGGGACTGACCTGCCGCGTGGGCCGGGCGGTATACGGCACCATCGACATCATTCAGGATATCGTCACCAGCGGCAAGAGCATCCTGCTGCTGGGCCGCCCGGGCGTGGGAAAGACCACCCTGCTACGCGAGGCGGCCCGCGTGCTGGCCGATCAAGGCAAACGCGTGGTCATCGTCGACACCTCCAACGAGATCGGCGGCGACGGCGATATTCCCCACCCTGCGGTAGGCCGGGCCCGACGCATGCAGGTGCGCAAACCCTCCGAGCAACACGAAGTGATGATCGAAGCTGTCGAGAACCACATGCCCGAGGTCATCATCATCGACGAAATCGGCCGCGAGCTGGAGGCCGAAGCTGCGCGCACCATCGCCGAGCGGGGCGTGCAGCTCATTGGCACTGCGCACGGGCGCACCCTGGCCAATCTGCTCCTCAACCCCACCCTCTCCGATCTGGTGGGCGGCATCGAGTCGGTGACGCTCTCCGACGAGGAAGCCCGCCGTCGCGGCACCCAGAAATCGGTGCTGGAACGGCGCTCGCCTCCCACCTTCGACGTGCTCATCGAGATCGTGGATCGCCAGCACCTGATCGTCCATCATGACGTGAGCAAGGCCGTAGACGCCATTCTGCGGGATCGCCCGCTACGGCCCGAGACCCGTTATCGCAATGAGGAAGGCAAGGTCATCGTCGAGAAGGGCGATCTGCTGAAGAAGGACAGGAGCGGCTTGCCCAAACGCACCCGCTACGAACCCGGCGGCTATGCTGTAAATGATAGCATGAGCGCCCGGGATGAACGCAACGGCGCGGTGCGTCCCATCCGCGTTTTCCCCTATGGCGTGGGCCAGAACCGTCTGCGATCCGCAGCCCAAAATCTGGGCGTTCCCATCGAGATCATCAACGATCTACGCCGGGCGTCCGCGGTCATCACCCTGAAGAACTACTATCGCAAACGCCCGCAGCCCATCGGCGACGCCGAGGAGCGGGGCATCCCCGTCTATGTACTGCGTTCCAACACCGTGCATCAGATGGAAACCCTGCTGGCCGATATCTTTGCCCTGAAAGTGGACACTGCCGATCCGGTCAGCATCGCCATCGATGAAACGATGCAGGGCGTGGAGAAGGTGCTCTCGGGCGCGCCGGTGGTGGAACTCTCTCCCCAGCCGCCCGATGTGCGGCGGATGCAGCATAAACTGGCCCGCGAAGCGAATCTCATCTCCCACTCCTACGGCCGCGAGCCCAATCGCCGGGTGCGACTTTACCGGGAGTAAAAACAATCGACGCAATCTGAATCAGAGAGCGCGGCTTCGGCTGCGCTCTTTATTTTCGAATTTCTTTTTTGACCCGCGCCCGAATCTGTTCCTGAATCGCCGCCACCGGCTGAGCTGCATCCACCACCAGCCAGCGCCCGGGAGCTTGCGCAGCCAGGGCCTGGTAGCCCTGCCGCACCCGTTTGTGGAACGCCACCTCTTTGGCTTCCATGCGATTCCATTCTTCGGGCGTGGCCGCCTTGCGCCGCAGGCCCGTCTCCACATCCAGATCAAGATAAACCGTGAGATCGGGCCAGAGACCGCCCGTGGCAAACTCAGTGATGCGCATCAGATCGTCCATGGGCAGGCCATGCCCGTAGCCCTGATAGGCCAGGGTGCTGTCTGCAAACCGATCGCAGACGACAATCCAGCCATCCGCCAGCCGGGGACGGATGATCTCGCGCACGATTTGGGCCCGGGCCGCGGAAAAGAGCAGAATCTCGGCTTCGGGCGTCATCTCGGTGTTGATGGGGTTGAGCAGGATAGCCCGGACCTGCTCGCCGATGCTGGTGCCTCCCGGCTCGCGGGTGAGCAGCGCCCGGATGTCGCGGGCCTTGAACCAGTCCATCAGCAGCCGGATCTGCGTGGTTTTGCCGCTGCCTTCGATGCCTTCGAATGTAATGAATGTCATAATCGTAAGTGGAAAAATGTGGGATGAAAAGTGCGCTCCGATGGGGCTAGTTCTCAAGATATCCTTCTTCTCGCAGCCAGGCCTCGGTGCGACGCATCCCCTCTTCGAAATCGACCGCGGGCGCCCAGCCAAGGACGCGGCGGGCCTTGGCGTTGCTGAAACTGTTGTGGCTGTGGAAGGTCTTGACCACTTCGCGGTTGATGCTGGAGCGCTTGCCCGTGACCTTACTTATCATTTCTTTGAAGATGGCGTAGGCGTAGGCAGCGGGGTAGGGCGCTGAGGGAAAGGAATCGACGCCGACCATGCGCCCGTAGGCCCCGAAAAAATCCTTCCAGGGCACAGGCCCGCCGTCGGTGATGTTCATGGCCTCGCCCACGGCCGCGTCCACCGTGGCGCACAACACCAGGGCGTCGATGAGATTGTCGATGTAGATGGGCTTGAAGTTGTGTTTGCCGCCATCCACCAGGATGATCTTGCCTGCTTTCACCGCTTCGATGACGCGCACCGTGAACTGGGGCGAGCCAGGGCCGTAGACCTGGGAGGGGCGGGCCACGACCACGGGCAGGCCGCTCTCCCGATAGGCGGCGAACACCCGCTCCTCGGCCGCGACTTTGGAGTCGTGATAGACCCGACCCGTCCTGCGGGGAGGCGTGGTCTCATCGATATCCAATTGTTGCAGCGAGCCGTAGACGGCGCAGGAGCTGAGATGGATGAAACGCTGCACATTTTCAGCGATGGCCGCATCCAGCACATGCTGCGTGCCGTCCACATTCACCGCCCACACCGCGTCCCGATCGCCCTGCTCATCGGCCCAGGCCGCGGCGTGATAGACGATGTCGGCCCCGCGGGTGGCTTCCCGCACCGCGTCCGGGTCGGTGATGTCGCCCGGGACGATCTCGACGCCCAGGGCTGCCAGGGGCGCGGCTTTCTGCGGCGAGCGCACCAACGCCCGCACCTGCGCCTTCTCTTGCGTTTGCAGCCTGCGGGCCAGATGCCCGCCAATAAAACCGGTGGCTCCGGTGATGAGGATGGTCTTGTTTTTCAATTTCATGGGGTGTTTGGGGGTATTGGATATTGGGGATGGGCTGACCAGCAGTGTGGCCTCGCGTGCGTGCAGGTGCAGACTCGCGCGGCGCAACCGCTACGCTTCGGGAACCAGCATCACCAAGGCAGAGACATCAGGCGCGGACATAGCCCAATCGATCCAAGGCAAAGAAAAGCGCACTGACGTTCAGCGTTTGGCGGAACACCCCCTTACGCATCAGGTCGAGCACCTCGCTCAGCGGCGTCAGCACAACCTCGATATCTTCGTTTTCATCCAAACTCTGCGCCGCCTCCAGCCTGGCGTTGGTGGCCAGAAAAAAGTGATTGGTGTTGGTTTGGCTGGCGGGATTGGGATTGACATCGCCCAAAAACTGAAACGTCTCGCTGCCGTAGCCCGTTTCTTCCCTCAATTCCCGTTTTGCTGCAGCCAAGGGCGATTCATCAGCCTCATCCATCACTCCGCCCGGTATTTCCAGGATTACCTCTTGCGTGCCGTGGCGGTATTGCTGGATGAGGACAAGCTCCTGCGCCGGCGTAATGGCGACCACGTGCACCCAATCGGGATATTCGAGCACGTAGTAGGGGCGGATGATGCGGCCATCGGGCAGGCGGCAGGCGTCGCCGCGCAGCTTCAGCCAATCATCCTGAATAAGGTATTCTGATTCGAGTAATGTCCAGGGTTTGGGTTTCATGGCGCTATTGTACTACGATTAGAGCGATGAGGATGAGTTTGTTTTGTAGATTCATTGGATATTTGGTATTGGGTATTGGATACTGGTTGAAGGAAGTTGACAATACCCAATACCTGGCATCCAGTATCCAACATCTACTCATAACACGCCGGGCGGCGGTCGGCCAGCACGGGAATGCGCCGACGGGCGTTGTTGACCTCGGTCAGATCGATGGTAGCGATGAGCAGGGCGGGCAATTCCTCCGCCTCGGCGATGATCTCGCCCCAGGGCCCGACCAACATCGAATGCCCGCAAAACGCGTTCTCCCGGTCGCTGCCCGCGCGGTTGACTGCGGCCACGAAGCACTGGTTTTCGATGGCCCGGGCCTGCACCAGCGTGCGCCAGTGATGCAGCCGGGGATGCGGCCATTCGCTGGGCAGCAGGATCAAGCGGGCGCCCGCCAGGGCGTAGCCGCGAAACAGCTCGGGGAAGCGCAAATCGTAGCAGATGCCCACGCCGGTTTTGCCCCAAGGCGGGTCGAAGAGGCCGGGCTCGCAGCCCGCCTCCAGCCAGCGATCCTCGGCCATGGGCCCGAAGCGGTGGATTTTGCGATACGGCCCCAGGATTTGCCCCTCGGGCCCGAACAGCGCCGCGGCGTTGAATACGCCCTCGGGCGTCTGCTCCAGCATCGAGCCGGCGATCCACAAACCGAATTCGCGCGCCCAGGCCGAGAGCGCGCGGGCGGTGGGGCCATGGGGGATAGGCTCGGCCAGTGCCGCGGCTCGGGCCATATCGTAGCCCGTGGTCCACAGCTCGGGGAAAATCAGCAGATCAGCGCTTCGCGCTGCGGCCTGCGCGGCCAGCTCGCGGCCTCGGGCCAGATTCGCGGCCTTGTCGCCCAGCGCGATGTCTGTCTGGGCCAGAGCCAGGGTGAGGTTATGGGGTCTCATCCTCGACTTCAGGCTCGATGACTTCGATGTCCAGCGGCTCATCACTGGGCGGCTCGGGCGGGGCTTCGGGCGCAGGGCGGGGCTGCATGGCGTCGGGAAGCTGGATTTTGGCCGGGGCGTCCTCTTCTGCGGGCTCAGAATCGGGGGCGGGGGTGAGCGATTCGATGGGGACGGCGGGAGGCTGCTTCTTCTCCCCCGAAGAGAAGACCCGGGCGATGAGGAAAAGGCCGATGAGGAGCAGCAGCACGGGCCACAACAGCAGCATGAGCTGGTTTTGGCCCGAGGTGAAGATAGCGGCGGCGAAGATCGCCAACACGCCCGCCAGGATCAGCGCCCAGAGGAATCGCCCGCGATGGCCGCTGAACAACCACACGAAGAAGAAACTGGCTGCAAAGCCGCCGAAGAGGATGGCTCCCACCAGCC
>WGCR01000319.1 GCA_015493675.1 Anaerolineae bacterium | reverse complement strand
GTGCTGGAGAGCGGGGTGACGCGTCCAAAAGAGGGGAATTTGAAGGTTTTCGGACGCGTTTCTACGTTCCTGCTCGTTCACAAGGCGCGCAGGAATAAGGAACGATAATGGCAATCAGGTCAGGGGAGAGGCGGCGAGGCGGCTGTCGGGGGCTGCGATGGGCGGGAAGGAAGCAGCCAGACGGGCGGTGTGGATGAAGGCGTATCGCTGTTCAGCGCAGCCACAGCCTCAAAGTCAAGACGCCAGAAGCGTTCCGCCTCGGCGGAGAGGGGGGCGAGACGACGTAAGACGCTGCCATCGAGGAAATGGGATTCGATGAGGATGGTCTCTTCCAGGGGGCGGATGATGCGCTGGAGCGAGGCGGTGACGCCTTGCTTGCGCAATTGGTGAGCCAGCAGACGATGAGCGAGCAAGGCAATCATGTTCAGGAAGATCATGGCCTGAATGCGCTGGTCTTTGTGCAGATGGAGGGGGGCCACGCACAACACCTGTTTGCTGATGAGGAAGGTTTTCTCCACCCCATCCTTGTCACGATAGAGCTGGAACATCTCCTGATAGGAAAGTTCCCAGTGGTTGGTCACCAGCAAGTAGCGGCCGTCCAGACGTTCGGTCTGGGCCAGGGCTTCTTCATCTCGCCACCAATGGAGCAGGACATGTCCCGCCACCTCCCGAACCTCGAAACGATAGAACTTGCCCACGGGCGAGCGGTTCAGGCAAGCCTGGGCGCGGCGGGCGACGATGCGAGGGGTGCGCAACCGAGGCTCGCCAATGCGGGCTTGCAATTCTTGCAATTCCTGCTCCAGTTCTTCCATTTTCTTTTGCCGGCTCTCTCGCCATTGTTGACGCATGGGGTTGGAAAGAACCACCAGGCCTTTGGCGTCCATGCGCCGCCCCTGATGCTCAAAGGTGACAGTGCAGGGCCGTCCCCAGTATTGCGGGTCTGCCCCCGGCTCCAACGGCGTCTTCCGGAATTGCGCCTCATCGCCTTCATACAATAACCGTTTCACTTCCTTTCTTGAACTGGACAGGCCGGAAAGGAAGCCCAACCCGGCATCCTCGTACAGGAAGGCCAGTTTGTCATTGAGCATGGCCCGGTCAGTCACCACCAGGGGAGAAATTCCCGGGGAGACAAAGTCTCGGAGCCAGGCGCTCAACCGCTTGAGGTTGGCAGCCACGGTGGCCTGGTCGGCCGTGCGGCCCGGCCAGACTTGAAAAGGGCCGGGCAACAGGCTGCCCGCCAGCACATTCAAGCCCAATTTGACCTTGCGCTTATTGCTGGGCGTGTTGTGGGCGAAGCCGAAGTCCACCAATTCGCTCTCTTGATAGCGCCCGTGAAAAACGTAGGCGGTGAGATCGTAGAAGACCGCAGTGAGTTCGACGTCGCCTTGTCTCATGGCCTCGGCCAACACCTCCTTCCAAATGGCCTCGATATGGGGGGCGATGGCGTCCAGAGCCCGGGCCAGACGGTCGTCATTGAATTTGGCCGGGTCGATGCCGAGCAGATGCGTCAGCACCGTGCGTCCCACCCAATCGGCGATGCGGTAAAGGGGCAGCGGCGCCTGCAATCGGTTCAGAGTCAACACCAGCGCCACCGTGCCGATATCAACTTGCGCCCGGCTCGGAACATGCTTGTTGATGATGCGTCGCACCTGCAAGCGCTCCAGTAGCGCATACAGGATGGGCAAGGAGCCCACCTGCACGCTTATCTGTCGTCGCGTCAGCACTGCGAACAGCGCCGCCAATGAGCGAGCTCCCAACAAGAGCAACCGCACCTTGCGGGCCGTGCACACCGCTTGCTGATGGCGTCGCCGCAACTGTTGATAGCGCCGCCACGCCCATTTCCGCCAGCGTTTTCGCGGCAGCCAGGGATAATAGAGCCTCTGCGCATCCTCGGTCTGCAGCGCCACGCCCACAGCATGGACGGGATGGCCCTCTTGCAGCAGAATTTGGGGCGCAGTCAGCAGCGCCAAAATGAGCAAGGCCCAGACCAGCCAGGCCCAAATTCGCATGTAGGTCGATTTCGTGGCAAAATTCATGGGAAGATGCTCCGGCAAATGAGGGTTTAGTCACCCTATACTTTGCCACAAAGGAGCATCTTCGTCATCTTTCTCTCTTTATTCGGTTCTCAAGGTGCGAAATGTAGGTTTAGAAAGGCGATTCTCCGAGAACATGGTAGCTCGGGCCTGATTCTCGCAGCGAGGTGATCAGATCATCGACGACCAGCCCCATATCTGGCGGCCCTTCATCATATTCATCGTAGCGTTCCAGCCAGGCGTTGGTTTCGTTGTTGGCATGCAATCGTTTCTGATTTTGCACATACGCAACCGCATTGGGGCGCTGGCCCTCGCCGAAGGTCATCACGCCATAGCCCCGTTGCCACGCGAAACCTTTGCCGAAGGCAAAAGAGACGAATCCCTTGAGGTGCTTCACCACATCCGAAACCGCCATCCGCGGTGGTATGGCGGCCACCAGGTGCACATGATCGGGCATCGCCGAAAAGGCGTACACCCGCACGCCCAGCTCATTGCATTTGCGGATAATCAAAGCCATCAGCTCATTCTCCCGGTCGGGCGTAATGAGAGGCTCTTGGCGTCTGGTGGCCCAGACCAAATGGTAGTAAGTGCGCCAGAACGACATAGCGTGCATCCTCTATTGAATCGGCTCGAACTTCATCACGCGGTTATTGTCCGCATCCGCCACCCACACGAAATTGTCGGGGGAGACGGCCACGCCGTTGAGGTAACCGAACTCGCCCGGTCCCGCGCCGAACTCGCCAAACGCGGCCCTGGCCTTGCCCTCGCTATCCCACACCAGCACGCGCCAGCCTGTGGGATCCGCGGCATAGACCAGATTGTTCTGATCCACCGCCAGATAAGGTTTCATCACGATATCTTGCGAGTCCCAGCCGGGCACGGGCCAGGCTTTGATGAACTGATAATCGGGCGAGAACTTCTGAATGCGCTGATTCCAGGTGTCGGCCACGTAGATATTGCCGTCGGAATCCACGGCGATGCCCACCGGTTCATCGAAATAACCGTCATCCACGCCCGCGCCGCCGAATTGGGTCACAGGCTGGCCGTCGGGCGTGAACACCTGCACCCGCTTGTTGCCCGTATCCGTCACCAGCAGATTGCCATCCTGGGTGAAAGCGATGGCGCGCGGGCCCCAGAACACGCCCATCTGGCCCAACTGGCCATCGGTGGAGACGAACGCGCCCCAGGAAGTAATGAAATCGCCATCGGGCGAGAACTTCTGGATGCGGTGATTCCAGGTGTCGGCCACGTACACATTGCCATCCGGGCCGATGGCCACATCCCAGGGCTCGTTGAACTGGCCCGGCTCTGCGCCAAAATCGCCCCATGAAGTCTGCATCGTTCCATTTGCGTCGAACACGACAATGCGGTGATTGCTGGTGTCCGCCACATAGATGCGCCCATCCGGGGCCACCGCCATGTTGCGGGGCTGAGCAAGCTGGCCCGGACCGCCGATGATCTGCACGGCCTGTGCGTCCACATACTTGTCCGCGAAATCATCGCCCGCAGCCTCGGCCTCCGTCAGCGCGGGCAGCGCGGTCAAATCCCACACCTGCGAGGCGATGTCCTTGCGCACGAACATCACGAAATGATCCGCCGGACTCCACTCGGCAATGGGCTGCTGATACTTGCGATACAGCACGATGTCCCAGAACACCTTGCGGCTTTCGGGATTTTTGATCCACGACCACAGCAGCGGCAGTCCCTTCAGCACCGTGCCATCGGGCTGGCCCACGCCATCCACCAGTTGCTTGTAAGTCTCCTTGGGCCACCATATCTGCCGATATTCGGTGCGATAGTAATTGTTGCCCAAAAACGGCTTGGCCTTGCCCTCATTTTCGATGCCCACCAGAATGACGGGAACATCCTTCAGTCCCTCCCGGGTGATGTTGGCCCCCACGAACTTCTTGTTGGGGAAATCGCGGAAATACCACTCGAAAGGCCATGTAGTCTGATCATCATAGACGAAAGTCAGCGCGTTTTCGCCCACAGTGCGGCGCGAGATTTCCTTCAAATCGTTGACCACGATCTTGATATCGGGCGCACCGTGCGCATACACGATGGGTTCAGTGGGGTAATCGTAATTCACATAATTTAGAATGAATGATGTGCGGATGGAAAAGAGTGTCAGGAGCCCCAGAAAACTCAACAACACAAGACGGGTGCTTTGATCCCATCCCAGTTTTTTGATCTGGCGGTACAGAAAATAGGCAAAAACCGCCAGCACAATGAGTCCCACCAAAACCGACATGGTTTGACTCAGCGCCTCCAGCGATTTTCCCTGGAATGGCTTTTGCTTGACGATCTCGTAAAAAACGATTAGCCAGAGGGGCGCGCCCAGAAATATCAACAGACCGCCTTTTTCCCAGGCGCTCCGCCAATCGACCGTCTTCAATTTCCATGCGATCCACCAGCCGCCCAGCAGCGCCATGGGCACAGCAAAATGCGTGGTCAGCCAGGGCATCTTCTCGCCCGCCCAGGTGTAAGCGCCCCAGGTGAGCGCCGTCCACCACACCAGATACAACAACCACTGGTCGCGTACAGATTGCGGGCCCGAGGCGTCATCGGTGGGGGCTGCGTCGATGGCGCGCCGCCGGAGCATTCGCACCACGATGCCGATACTGGCGATGGCGCTGAGCAGCATGGGCAGAAACTCATAGAGGGGAACCAGCATGAAGTAATAGAACCAGGGCTGCCCCCCGCGGGCCACCTCTTGCTGGCTGAGCCAATAGCCCAGTGCGCCCACCAGGCCCGTGGCCACGCCGCTGCCATTGGTGAAGAAGGTGGTGAAAAAGAGCAGCATCAGGCCGTAATACAGCCCCAATCCCCCCAGATATGAGTAAAGATCATCTCGGGCGTAGGCCCAGAGCATCCCTGCTGCAGTAAAAAGCAACCACATGACTATAAACACCACTACGGCGATGAGGGTATCGTGCGCCAGCAGGTTATTGAAATTGATGCTGGAAGGGTTGCCGCCGAACATCTTGATGAAAAAGGCGGCGAACAACGGGCCCGACAGGGTGATCACCCAGATCGTTACATCCAGTTCCCGCCATCCTTCCAGCTTTTCTTTGCCAAAGCCCTTGAACAACAGCCAAAAGGCCGCCGCCAGCAGCAGAATGCTCAGGAGCGCCATATACCAGACCGCAAAGCCCATGCTATGACTTTTGACCACCTGTCCCACAGGCGCATGAATGGATTCATACATGGGATAGGCCAGGAACAAGCCTCCGATTGCCAGCAGCCCCAGGAATGGCCATCGATAGCTTTTTTCTTCCCAGGTTTCTGTTAGCAGCCGCCAGAGCAATGTCAATATCAGAAAACTGATGAGGATGATGACATAAATGAACGCCACCTCTTTGGTGGTGTACAAAAGCCCCAACATCGCCGCCATTCCCACCAGCAGCCGCTTGTCACCCTTTTGGATGTATTGGTAGATGAGGATAATCACCGCCAGAGCGAAGAAAATCGCATACATGTCATGGCGGATGTAGCGGCTGTGGAACAGCATGGTGGGGGAGAGGGTGAGCATGGCTGCGGCCAGAAATGCCCCCAGTTTACCCAGCCAGGGCCGGGCCCACCACAGCATGGCCACCACGCCCACGCCCAGCAACACCACGGGGAACCGGGCCGAAAAATCGCTGGGCCCAAAGATGAAATAGCTCAGCGCGGTCAGATGAAACAACAGCGGCCCGTGCATCAAAGGGTCATGCCGGAAGCCTGCGCCATTGTACAGATTGTAACTGTAAGTGGTGTGCAGACTCTCATCATGGCTTATGGCGCGAGCGCCTACATCGTAAACGCGCAGCACGAAAGCAAGCAGAATCAACAGTATCCAGGCGATTTTCTCCCAATTCAATCGGAGATAGATGATGGCCGGACTGTCGAGAAACGAGGAGGTTGGGGGGCTGTCGTGGCGTAAATCGGTCATGATTGTTTTGTTGGGGGGATAATAAGTT
>WGCR01000318.1 GCA_015493675.1 Anaerolineae bacterium | reverse complement strand
GCGTTGATCCTGGCCCGCACGTTGGGCTGGCCCCTGGAGTTGGAGCACATTCCGGTCGAGCCTCTGTTCCCGCCCGAGCTGGCCGAGGGCCCGGTGGATGATTTCATGGCCGCGCTGCCGCAACTGGACGAGGACTATCGCCAAAAGGTGGCCGCTGCCCGGGCGAGGGATAAAACTCTGCGTTATGTGGCCACGCTGGCCGAAGGCCAGGCAGCGGTGGGATTGCAAGAAGTCCCCATCGCCAGCGCGTTGGGCCAGTTGCGAGGCGCCGACAACATCGTCTCCTTCCACACCGAGGTCTACGACCAGACGCCGCTGGTGTTGCAGGGCCGGGGAGCGGGCGTGCACGGCACCGCCGCGGGCGTGTTGGCTGATATTGTGGCGTTGGCAGACAAATAACGCGCTCCACAGCAAGCTGGCAATAGCGCATTCAAAAAGGAACGCAGGTATTTCATAAAACCGTTGCGAATGCTATCGATAATGTGGTAAAATGGCGTTAATCGTAAAAACAACTCATGGTGCATGAAGATAATGAAAACAGCTATTTCTATCCCTGGCCCTGTATTTGAAACCGCCAAACAATTGGCGCAAAAGATGGATATGTCGCTGAGCGAGCTATACACAGCGGCTTTGTCCGCTTATGTGGCAGATTATCAGAACGAAGATGTGACAGAAAAACTTAATGAAGTATACGAGAAGGAGCCGTCTGAGCTTGATGCAGAGCTGATCGCGCTTCAAGTCGTCTCAATAGGTGATGAAAGTTGGTGATTCAGCGGGGAGAGATTTGGTGGGCGAATTTACCTGAACCTATCGGTTCTGAGCCAGGATATCGCAGGCCTGTTGTGGTTATCCAGTCCAATGATTTCAATCGTAGCAGAATAGCGACAGTCATTGTGGTTGTGATCACCTCAAATCTCAGGTTAGCACAGGCGCCAGGAAATGTTTTTCTGCCACGAAAACAAACGAATTTGCCAAAGAGTTCGGTGGCAAATGTCTCCCAGGTATTGACGGTTGATAAGCGTTTCCTAACCGAGAGAGTGGGGATATTGCCGTCTCACCTGCTTGAACAGGTAGAGAGGGGATTGCGTTTGGCGCTTCAACTATAGCTACCCGGACAAGAATGCTGCTATTGATAAGATGCCAATAAAGCGGGGTGAAAGCATGTCGTTGCTCAGAGCAAAATGGAAAAGACGACCATCATCACAACAACCACGCCTTCGGTGACCATGATGTCGCTATTATCTGGTAAAATGTCTCTCATGCCTGACTTGACCTTTGAAACTGGCCCGGGCGCAACGAAAAACGCCCGCATCCGCTTTGGCTGCTCCGTCGTCATCCCCGACGAACAGGGCCGCATCCTGCTGCAAAAGCGCACCGACGGCGATTTCTGGAGCCTGCCCGCGGGCGGCATGGATCCGGGCGAAACCCCCACCCAGGCCGCCATCCGCGAAGTGCGGGAGGAAACGGGCCTGGAGGTGGAGCTCATCCGTTTTTTGGGCCTGTACTCTGATCCCGAACTCTGCACCGTGTACCCCGACGGCAACCGCATGCAGTTGGTGGGAGCCAGCTTTTTGGCCCGCATCATCGGCGGCGAGATGATCGACAGCAACGAAGAGACCGCGGAGCTGCGTTGGTTCGCGCCCGACGCCCTGCCCCACAACATGACGCCCCTTTCCCAAATCCGCCTGCGCAGCTACCTGAACGGCGACCACTGTCACGTGGATTGAGAATCATATCTCACGCGAAGCCGCCAAGGGAAAAGGGTTCTTTTTGATTTTAGGTGATGTTGGCTTTGCAAAACCCGCCGGATTGCGAATCCGGCTGGAAGCGGGTAGCTCCAAGGGCGGATTCGTAATCCGCCCCGAATCTCACCCCCTGAAATACGATTGAGCCGGAAAACGAAGCCGTTGAAAGCTTTTCAAGCGCACGAATACCCAATACCCAATATCCAATACCCAAATTACCGCTATGCCCAAACTCACCCCACAAGAAGTCCAACACATCGCCGAGCTGGCTAAGCTGGCCCTCAGCGAAGATGAGATCGAGCGCTACGCCTCCGATCTCTCCGCCATCCTCGATTACGCCCAGCAATTGCAGGAAGTGGACACCGACCACATCCACCCCACCGCGTCGGTGCTGCCCCTGCGCAACGCGATGCGCCCGGACGAGGCCCGCCCGGGCCTGGAGCCTGAGGACGCCCTGGCCAACGCGCCCGCCAGCGACAAAGGCTATTTCAAAGTCCACGCCGTGCTGGAGGGCAGCCAATGAGCCACTTACCCCAGACCATCCACGAGGCCCGGCGGCTTTTGCGCTCGGGCGCCATGACGTCGGTCGAGCTCACCGAGGCCTATCTGGAGCGCATCGCCCAGATGGAGCCCGACATCCACGCCTATCTGCACGTGGCCGAAGCCCAGGCCCTGGCTCAGGCCCGGCTGGCGGACGAACGCATGGCCGCGGGCCAGGATACGCCGCTGCTGGGCGTGCCGTTAGGCGTTAAGGACATCATCAACGTGCAGGGCATGCCCGCCACCGCAGGCTCCCGCATCCTGGAAGGCTTCATGCCGCCCTACGAGGCCACGGTCAGCCGCAAGCTGCGGGAGCAGGGCGCGGTGTTCCTGGGCAAGCTCAACACCGACGAGTTCGCCATGGGCTGGAGCACCGAAAACTCGGCCTATGGCGTCACCCACAATCCCTGGGCGCAGGATCGCGTGCCCGGCGGCAGCAGCGGCGGCCCGGCCGCGGCTGTGGCTGCGGGCGAGGCGGCGGCTTCTTTGGGCACCGACACCGGCGGCAGCGTGCGCCAGCCCGCGTCCTGGACGAACACCGTGGGCCTGCGCCCCACCTATGGCCGCGTTTCCCGCTACGGCGTCATCGCCTTCGCCTCTTCGCTGGATCAGGTCGGGCCCATCACGCGGGACGTGCGCGATAGCGCCCTCCTGCTGGAAGCCATCGCCGGGCATGATCCCAAAGACAGCACCACCTTCTCCGATGCCGTTCCCCACTACGCCGACATGCTCGATGGCGGCGTCAAGGGGATGCGCTTTGGCCTGCCGCGGGAATACTTCACCGAGGGCATGCACCCGGGCGTAGAAAAGGCCACCCGCGAGGCCGTGGCCCGGCTGCGCGATCTGGGCGCTATCGTCGAGGAAGTCTCCCTGCCCCACACCGATTACGGCATGCCCGTGTACTACCTCATCGCCACGGCCGAGGCCAGCGCCAATCTCTCCCGCTACGACGGCGTGCGCTATGGCTACAGCGCCAAGGCTCCCGACTTGCAGGAGAACTACAAGCTCACCCGCGGGCGGGGCTTCGGGCAAGAGGTCAAGCGTCGCATCCTGCTGGGCACCTACGCTCTCTCTGCCGGCTATTACGACGCCTATTACCTGAAAGCGCAGAAAGTGCGCACCCTGATCCGGGCCGATTTCGATGCGGTTTTCGAGCAGTGCGACGCGCTCGTGGCTCCGGTGGCCCCCATTCCGCCCTACCGCATCGGCGAAGCCCCCACCGACCCCGTCGCCCTCTATCTGCTGGATGTGATGACCCTGCCCTCGGCCCTGGCGGGCGTGCCCGCGTTGGCCCTGCCCGCGGACTTCGTAGAGGAAGATGGCGCGAAGCTGCCGGTGGGCGTGCAGTTCATCGGGCGTCCCCTGGATGAAGCCACCCTCTTCCGCATCGGCCGGGCGTTTGAGCAGGCGAACGAGGTAGCGTAAGTTGGTTCAGAAGAACGAGACAAGGCAGCTTTACCGTCTTTACATCGACGAAGTAGGCAATCACGACATGAAGCCTCATCTCGGTGATAACGAACGTTATCTATCGCTGTTTGGCGTCATTGTAGCAAGCCAGCACATGATGAACGTGATTCAGCCAGATATGCGTCGTATCAAATTGAAATTTTTTCAGTCAGATCCTGATGAGCGCATCATTTTTCACAGAAAGGACATTGCAAGATTTCGTGGCCCCTTTTCTTCATTATATACGGATAAAACAAAACGTTTATCATTCGGGAACGTTATGTTGTCGATGTATGAAAAATGGCAATATACTGCGATAATCATTACTATCGACAAGATCGCACATCTGGATCATTATTCCGTCTGGCGCTATGAACCTTATCATTATTGTTTGGCTGTCATGCTGGAACGCTATGTATACTTTCTTCGAGGCCGTCGAATGAAAGGCGATGTGATGATCGAAGCGCGTGGCACGAAGCCGGATCAAAAATTGGCTGCTTCATACCGACGATTGATGCAGAAAGGCGCCAATTATGTTTCTGCTGAGTGGTTACAAAGCTCACTCACTTCCAGGGAGATAAAAATCAGAAATAAAAAAGCCGATATCGAGGGATTGCAACTGGCTGATTTGCTGGCTCACGCAGCTCATTATGATCACCTTTACACCGAAGGGATTGTCGATCAACACAAATCTCATTACTCCAAGGAAATCGCTCGAATACTGCGAGAAAAAAGTACTATCGACACTCTCAGCGGGGTGTCAGGGGTTATGGCACAAAAATGCTGCCATAAAAAAACGCCCCGAAGGGCGTTCCGATGTACTCCGGCTCGAAAGCCATCTGCGCACATCAACCTCCACTAATGGATTAACTCAATTATAGCACATTTTTCTCATGTTTTCAAGCCATTTATCACCATTCACCCAATACGAAGTCGTCATCGGCCTGGAAGTCCACGCCGAACTCATCACAAAATCCAAGATGTTCTGCTCGTGCAGCGCTGATTTCTTCGGCGCAGCGCCCAACACCCACGTGTGCCCGGTGTGCCTGGCCATGCCCGGCGCGCTGCCCGTCATCAACAAAGAGGCCGTGGCCCAGACTATCCGCGCCGGCCTGGCCCTGAACTGCACCATCGCCGAGGATGTGCGCTTCGAGCGCAAGAATTACACCTATCCCGACCTGCCCAAAGGCTACCAGATCACGCAGTATGAACTGCCGCAGGCGGTGAACGGCTGGCTGGATATCGACACGCCCGACGGCGTCAAGCGCATCAGCATCACCCGCGCCCATCTGGAGGAGGATACGGGCAAGCTGGTGCACGAGAACGGCGCCAGCCTGGTGGATTACAACCGGGCGGGCGTGCCCCTGCTGGAGATCGTCTCCGAGCCCGATATGCGCTCCATCGACGAGGTGAACGAGTATCTCACCCGTCTGCGCCAGATTCTGATCTACATAGGAGCCAGCACCGGCGACCTGGAGAAAGGGGCCATGCGCATGGAGGCCAATATCTCGCTGCGGCCGGCAGGAAGCGAAGCTTTGGGCGTGAAGGTGGAGGTGAAGAATCTGAACAGCTTTCGGGCGGTGCGCAACGCCATCGCCTATGAGATCGCTCGCCAGGAGAGGATTTTGCGGGCGGGCGGCCAGGTGGAGCAGGTGACCATGGGCTGGCTGGAGGCCGAGGGGCGCACCTATGTGCAGCGCAGCAAGGAGGACGCCCACGATTATCGCTATTTCCCCGAGCCCGATCTGCCGCCCCTGCGCATCGAGCGGGCCTGGGTGGCGGAGCTGGCCGCGAGCCTGCCCGAGCTGCCCCACGCCCGACGTCAGCGCTTCGTGGCGCAATACGGCCTCAGTCCCAAGGATGCGGACGTTCTCACCGCCGAGCGCCCGACCGCCGATTACTTCGATGCACTGGTAGCCGCGGTGGGCGAGGACATGCCCGCCAAAAAGGTCGCCAACTGGGTCATGGGCGATCTCTTCCGCCTGGTGAACGATAACGGCCTGCCCATTTCCGACATCCCCGTCACGCCCGAGAAATTTGCGGGCCTGTTGAAGCTGGTGGCGGCCCGCACCATCAACGCCAACACCGCCAGCCAGGTGCTGAAGACGATGTTCAAAACGGGCGAGGGCGCTCAAACCATCGTGCAGCGGGAAGGGTTGGCCCAGGTCAGCGACGCCGCAGCCTTGGAGACGCTGGTGGATCGCCTGCTGGCGGAGCATCCCGATGAGGTGGCCCGCTATCGCGCGGGCAAAGTGCAACTCTTCGGCTGGTTCGTGGGCCAGGTCATGCGCGAAACCCGGGGCAAGGCCAATCCGGGCGTGGTGCAAAAGTTGCTGAAAGACAGACTGAATAGTTGAATTGTCCGATTGATGCCCGCTGAGGCCGGTTACAGAGCCTATCCTGCGGGCATTTTTCGTGATGGCGAAGCTGCTTTTCCTTGAAATTTCCAGAAGCCTACGTTTTTTTGAATATCCCTCTTGGGCGAGATGCTTGTCAGAAGAAAGAAGTTATAGTGATTTCGTTATATTTATATTTCTAGTCGTAGTCGTAGGGGCTGTGGATTTGTGGATAAAATGACTATTTGCAATGTTCTGACTACATCTAGTTGAACGCGTGAGAAAGACATCCTAGATAGGCTATCGGTCATTGTTTTGGGCTGTGGAGAGCTGGCGGGGATTATTTTTTACAACTTTGGATAACTTTTGCGAAATTTGACGATTTCAAGACGGAATGGGGGGGATATGTCGCCAGGTAGTAGCTTTTGCTTTGTATAATGGTCCCCGAAAACTGTACCACTAGCTAAAGTGCAAAATGGAGTGTAGAATACATTCAGGAGGTACAGACTCATGACGAAAAAACGACGCAGCTACAGTTCAGAATTCAAATTCCGTGTTGCATTGGAAGCAATAAAGGATATGA
>WGCR01000317.1 GCA_015493675.1 Anaerolineae bacterium | reverse complement strand
TTGGGGCCGGGCGTCATCTCGGGCGGGCGGGGGTGCATTTTCATCATCATGGGCATGGTGAAGATGGCCACCAGACCATGCACGAATCCGAAGACGAGCCCCCACAACCAGGTGGGCGCTCCCACGCCAAAACCCCACAGCAGGGCGTAGATGATGGCGAAAATGACGCCCATCATAAAGTGGACGACGAGGCCGATGAGCCTGGCCGATCCCTGGTTCGTGCTGAACATGCCGCCCAACATGCCTACAATATCCATCTTGGGCATGCCCATCATGGGCGCGAGCATCATCAGAATGGTCATGGCCGCTGTGCCGACAAGGCCAGCGACAATCGCTGCTACGAAATTCATAATTGCCTCCGAAAAAGTGAAAGGTTGAGAAAAGGTTTCACCATCCAGAGGGAGTGGCGACGCGATCCCTTACCAGAGAAAATGTGACGAAAAATCTTGGTTTGACTTTTGTCGGACAGAAGAGTATAACAGGGAACCTGCCTCACTCACGACAAGGAGACTTATGATGCCGAACAAACCTGTTCCCGCAGCCGATATTCCACCATCATCCCAAAAAACCAGCTATCCTCAACCTTTTGCGGCAATGATGGATGGTCGCATCAAACGCAAACTGGGGGATTTTTTCGGGCTGACCAACTTTGGCGTCAATCTCACCGAGCTTGCCCCCGGCGGCATGTCCTCCGTACGCCATTATCATTCCAAACAGGATGAATTCATCTTCATCCTTCAGGGCTCGCCCACGCTGGTGTTGGACGAAGAGGAATACACGATGCAACCGGGCGATTGCTATGGATTCCCGGCGGGAGTTCCTGTGGCGCATCATCTTGAAAATCGCACCGACGCCCCCGTGGTCTATCTCGAAATCGGAGACCGCACGCCGGGCGATGAAGGTTTTTATCCCTACGATGATCTGATGGCGAAACAAACGCCCGATGGCAAATGGCGCTTCTACCACAAAGATGGCGCGCCTTATGATTGATTCGATGATCGTTGTTCCAGCGCCTCGACATGTGACTCGATAATGACCAGCGACAGGGTGGATTCTCGCACCAGCAGCACAGAGACGATCAACAGGGCGATGGCGCCGGCAGCGGCCGCCAGCAACACGGCCCCGCCTGCGTACTGCGGCCAGGAGAGATCGATGATCGCGCCCGCAATCCCGCCTACGGCGAAGAAGGCGCTGCTGGCGTAGAGGGAGGTGAGGGCGTAGCGAAACAGACGGGCGCGTTGCAGCAAATGACGGATCACGTCCATGCTGCCCAGCACGGAGTCATCGAAGAGCTGATGCACCTCCGCATGGATCTGTCCGAATCGGGCCGAGGTGGAAAGCAAAAGCAAACCCACGCCTGGCAAGAGCAGCAAAGGCATGATCCAGGTGATGGTGCTGATCATGAGGCTGTTTCCTGGTTGGATGCCATGAGAAGTGTTGGGCCGGGCTCAATAATGGCGTTGAAAGGCCATCGGTGGGACAAGGAAGTTTTCACTTCTTTGAGTCTTTCATGGGCCTGAATCTTACCTGCTGCGCGGCGCCAGCTCACACCGGAATGACCGCGCCGTGCAGTGCCCGCGCCGCGTCCGACGCAAGGAAGAGAATGACGTCTGCCAGAGCGGCCGGAGGAATCCAGCGGATGAAGTCGGCATTGGGCATGGCCTGACGATTCTGGGGCGTGTCCAGGGCGCTGGGAAGCACACAATTGACGTTGATCCCCGCGTCCCGCAGCTCTGCGCCCATGCTCTCAGTCAAGCGCACGACCGCTCTTTTCGAGGCGCTGTACGCGGCCATGCCCGCTTGGGCCTGCTGGGCGGCCCGCGCGGCCACGTTTACGATGCGACCGTGCTGACGATCTAGCATGTGAGGGACCACGGCCCGGCTGAGAATGAGCCTGGTGCGGGCGTTGAGATTCATGCCCTCTTCCGCCTGTCCACGCCCCGCCGCAAACAAGTGTTGCAATCCCTCATCGATCGGCCCGAGCTCAACCTGACGGCCCGCGCCCGCTATCTGTGCATGTCGCCCCACACCCTGGACAACCACCTGCGCTTCATCTACGAAGTCCTGGACGTGAACAACCTCAACGCCGCCCTGATTATGGCCGTGCGGTTGGGCGTAGTCACCGTGCCGGAAGATGAAGAATCGGAGTGGCAGGTCGCGGCCTGACCCTCACCTCACCCGCTCCATGCGCCCGGCCAAGTCTTCTAATCGCGGTTCGGTATACACCAGGATTGTATTCAAATTGCTGTGTCCGAGCAGCGCGGCCAGGCCCCGCAGGTCGCCCGGATTCGCGGCCAGGTAGCGGGTGGCGAAGGTGTGACGCAGCACGTGCGGGCCAAAGGGTTTGACGCCCGCCGCGCGGGCGTATTTCGCCAGCATCCGGTTCACGGCGCTGCGGTCGGTCAGCGGCCCGCGCTGGCCCAGCCAC
>WGCR01000316.1 GCA_015493675.1 Anaerolineae bacterium | reverse complement strand
GTCCCGGGGCAAAGGACGCCAACATGCCCAGCCCCAGAATGCCCAGCCCTGCCATGCTGAGACGACGTCCGAAAATGCCTTTTTTTGCAATAAGTTTGTTGTTTGCGTAAACGCGCATAAGGATAATTTTTATGATGAGTGAGAGGGTGGAGTTGGGGAGAGGTTAACCTTCATATTTCTCCATGACCAGACAGGCATTTTGTCCGCCCAGGCCAAAGGAGTTGGATAAAGCGATAGAGATAGACTGCGCCCGCGCCACATTGGGCACATAATCCAAATCACATTCAGGATCGGGATGTTCGTAATTGATGGTGGGGTGCAGCATATCATTCTTCACGCTGAGAGCAATAACTGCCGCCTCGATAGCGCCCGCGCCGCCGAAGGCGTGCCCGATCATGGATTTGGTGGAGTTGACGGCCAGATTATAGGCGTGTTCTCCAAAAACCTTTTTGATGGCATAGGTCTCGGTTTTATCGTTCAATTTGGTGCTGGTGCCGTGAGCATTGATGTAGTCCACATCTTCTGGCTGGATGCCTGCGTCTTTCAGCGCCCAGCGCATGGCGTTCTGCGCCCCTTCGCCATCTGGATGAGGGGCGGCGACATGAAATGCATCCGCCGACGCGGAATGCCCGATCACCTCGGCGTAGATGTGGGCTCCTCGGGCCAGCGCCCGATCCAGCTCTTCCAGAATCAGCACAGCGCCACCCTCGCCAATGATAAAACCATCTCTGTTTGCATCGAAGGGGCGGCTGGCTTTTTGCGGTGGATCATTGCTTGTGCTGATGGCCTTCATAGAGGAAAATCCGGCAAAAAACATGTGTCCGATCAGCGCCTCAACGCCGCCGGAGATAACCACATCGGCGTAGCCATGGCGAATCAGATCAACGCCTTCGCCCACGGCCTGGGTGCCCGCAGCACAGGCTGTCACCACGGTGTTCAGGGGGCCTTTGGTTCCAAATCGTTGGCTGATGTAAAAAGCGGGCATATTGGGCAATCCGCCCACAGCGACCATGGGCCGAATCCTGAAACTTCCCCGCTTGGCTGCGTCCAGCAATCCTTCCTGGTAGATATCGAATCCTCCCAGGCCCGTTCCCATGACTGTTGCAACGCTCTCGCCGAGATCGCCCTCGGTCGACAACCCCGCATCTTGTAAGGCCTGCTCCGCCATGCCGACGGCAAACTGTGAACATCGAGCCATGCGACGGGCCTGTTTTCGTTCGATGTAACGGGTGGGATCCCACTTTTTCACCTCGGCGGCGATGCGAGAGGGATAACGGGATGCGTCAAACAATGTGACGTAATCGATCCCGGAATGCCCGGCCAGCAGATTGTCCCACATCTCGGTGACGCTTTGGCCGACTGCTGTCAGAACACCGATGCCTGTCACGACCACGCGTCGGCGCACGCCCTCGCGGGCCAGATGCAGCGCCTGCTCAATCGCCGTGGAGGAAAGGTCCTTGGTTCGACGCATAACATCTTCTGCTGCAGCAATAGGATGAACGTCGGGCGATTGTACCGCTTCCAGAGTGTGCAGGAGCAGTTCTCGCACTGAAGCCGGAGCCTCCTGCAAGCGTCGGGTCAATTCGATAAGCTGTTGTCGTGAAATCGCATCATTCATGAGGGGTTGCCTTGTTTCTGTTGTGCTTGCATCAATATTTCTGTTCTGGCTCTCGTTTTTTGCAAGATATCGGCGCTCACCAGCTGCGCCGTAGCTTTGAGTGCGAAATAAATGCCATCGCGTTTGGCCCGGCCATGGCCCACGGTCACCAGACCATTGAGTCCCAGCAACATCCCCGCCCCATACTCCTTGTCATCAAGACGGGCTGCAGTGGCCTTGAATGCCGGTTTTGCCAGCGCCGCCCCGGCTTTGGCCAGCGGCCGGGCCATGATCTCTTGTTTGAGGACGCCGAGTAGATATTTGGCCACAGCTTCTGATGTTTTGATGACGAGATTACCGGTAAAGCCGTCGGTCACCACCACATCGGCCGCGCCCGCCATCATTTCCTTGGGTTCAATCACACCGATATAGTTCAAACCAGCTTCCTGGCTCATGAGAACTTGCGCTGTTCTCACCAAATCGTTGCCCTTGCCCGTTTCTTCGCCGTTGGAGAGCAGCGCTACGCGTGGATTTTGAATGTTCAGACGGGCCGCGGCATAGATTGTGAGCAAATGTCCCCACTGCACCAGCCATTCGGGCCGACAATCTGTGTTGGCTCCGACATCTCCCAAAACATGAAGCCCATTGTTATTGGGGAAAGGCGTCACCAACACAGCCCGGTGCACGCCGCGAATGCGCCGGAAAACCATGTGGCCGGCGGTGAGAACGGCCCCGGTATTGCCCACGGAGCAAAATGCATCCGCTTCGCCTTCCCGAACCAATTTCATGCCCACCACCATCGGGTTGTTTTTTTTGCGACGAACAGCCATGGCCGGTTTTTCTTCCATCGATATCGCATCTGGTGCATCAACGACGGGTAAATTCAATCCTGTCGTGTCATGGTTATTCAATTCTGCCTGAATGATATCCCTTTTCCCCACAAGAAAAACCGTATGCCCGTTGTCACGGACGAATGCCACTGCGCCGGCGACGGTTTCAACAGGGGCGTAATCGCCGCCCATGGCGTCCAGTACGAGGTTCATAGCGAGCGCCTCGGCAGTCGCACCAGACGGAGCGTGGCGCGCGGATTGGATAGCTTTTCTTTTTCAGTGAAGAAGAGGATTGAGAACATGGAAGAACTAGGCGAGAGTGGAATGAATAGGAATTGCCGTAAATTTTGCATCGTTGCGATGAACAGTCATTGTAAAGGATTTGGGCAAATGTTGACAAGCAAGGCTGGTGTTCGTATAATTGGGGTCAGGTGCGCCCCCGTGGCGGAATTGGCATACGCGGCAGGTTGAGGGCCTGTGCCCATCCGGGCGTCTCCGTTCGAGTCGGAGCGGGGGCACCTCTGAGCGTCAGTCGAACAGACTGGCGCTTTTTTTGTCCGGCAATTCCAAAGTTGTTATGCGCCGCGGTCGGGATAATAGCAGGCATTATAGCGTTCACAACTGCCCGAGTTAAAAAAACGGGGTCATCGCTCCGGCTTGCGGGCCAGAAACAGGCCTTCCTGCAGATCGAAAGTCGTCCCGTCATCTTTTCCCTTGGGATTCAAAAAGGCGCGGGCGGCGCCTGCGCTTTCCCATAGCATCTGCGTCAGAACGGCCCGATCGTTACGGGGGACGCTCATTCGTTCCATCCAGGGATGAAACAGCATGGGCTTGCGCAGGGCGTCGGCACTGAGCAAGGTTAGCCCCGCGTCCTCGATAAAGTGAATCAGCAAGGTTGGGGAATGGACGCGTCCATGGGATGGGTCGCGTCGTTTTTCGAAAGCGTTGATGTAGTCATTGGCGGCCTGGTCTTCAGGCCCGACATTATCCACCAACACCAGATAACCGCCCGGTTTCAGGCAGCGCGCCCAATCGGCAATGGCCCCGGACTGATCTGGAAAATGATGCAGGGCTACGCGACAGGTGACCAGATCGAACCGATCATCTTCGAATGGAAGTCTCCCGCCATCGCCCTGCACCCAAAAGATGTTCTCTTGTCCCTGCTGGCGGGTGAATTGCCGGGCCGCTTGCAACATTGGAAAGGTAATGTCCACCGCTGCGACAAGTCGTACATGCTGGGCGATGGCCAGGGCCGAATGCCCGCCGCCCGGGGCTACATCAAGCGCCAGCCAGTGTGGCTGGGGGGCGGCTAACCGCACCATTGCGTCCAGACTGGCTCCCTGGGCATGAACCTTGGAAGACACGTAACGCGCTGCATTGGCGCCGAACTGTTTTTGCACCTGGTGACGGTTCATTTCGATGCGCTCACCAGATTTTTATCCATCCACTCGGTGGTCTCGGCCAGCATGGGCTCCCGAATCTCGGCTTTTTCGTTATGCACCTCATGGTAGGCTCCCGGATACGTGCGGAAAGTGACGTTTGGCCCTGCAGCGGCGACCGCTTCCCGGATATCCTGTGTCTGCACCGTGATATCCTCTTCTCCCATCACCACCAACACGGGGATGGTGAGTTTCGAAAGCAGGGATTTGGCCTCTCTGGCCGCCCTTAGATATTCCACAGCCCAACGCGGGGTGGCGTAGGGATGCACCAGTGGGTCGGCATCCCAGGCAGCGGCCTGCGCCGGATCGTGACTGAGGGTGTATTCTCCCGCAAGCTTGCGATCCAGCGGCTTGCGCGGGATGATGCGGGCGGCAATGGGCGTAATGAATAGCAATAGTTTGTTCTGGTCGGGGCCAGGCCCGAAGCCAGGGGCGGAGATAACCGCGGCCCGGAATGGCTCCCGGTGGCGAGCCAGATAATGTACGCCGATGACGCCGCCCATGCTGTGAGCGAACATGCCAAAAGCCAGATCGGGCCATTCGGATTGCGCCCTGTCCACCACCATTTCCATATCCTTGATTACATCGTCGAAGTGTTCCCAATGCCCGCGGATGCCGCCCGACTTGCCAAAGCCGCGGTGATCATGGCCGTAAATGACATAGCCTTTTTTCAGAAAAGCGTCGACTACATATTGATAGCGGCCTGCGTGCTCCGCCAACCCGTGGACGAGCATCAACACGGCTCGCGGCGGTTGATGTTCGGGCGTCCAGGTGCGCAGAAAGATTGGCGTGTCGTCAAAAGCTGTGAGAGTGGTTTCGGTATAACTCATAGAGGTTTGATTCCTGAGAAATCGGCGATCGGATATCTTTCGATTATACCCCTGTGATACAAAAACGCCCAATGAAGAGCTGCGTTGGAGGATTTATTCCGTTGGGAGTACAATTTAGGTGATATGTCACACTTTCATCCCGACATCCTCAATCCCGATCCCCATCGCCGGAGCCGCATTCTCCCCATTCTCGATGCGGCGCTGGATGCGGTGGATCCTGACGCGGCTGTCAGGCGCGTGTTGCGGCTGTCAGAGGGCAGGTTGCTGGCGGGTGACAGAAGTTATTGTTTGCGCGATTACCGGCGGGTGTTTGTGTTTGCCTTTGGCAAAGCCGCCACGCCCATGGCCCGAGCAGTCTTGTCTCTGGGACCGCATCCCGATGACGGCCTGGTCATTACCAAATATGGTCATGGGCCCAAAAATCCGGCGGCGCTCTCGCCCCTGGACGTTGTCGAGGCCGGTCATCCCACGCCAGACGAAAATGGGGTGGCCGCGTCGTATCGTATTGCCGAAATAGCCCGCAGCGCCACGGCTGACGATCTTGTCATCGTTCTCATCTCCGGTGGCGGTTCTGCACTTTTTACCCTGCCCGCGCCCGATCTTTCACTGGATGATCTGAAACAAACCACCCGTCTGCTCCTGGCCTGCGGCGCCACTATCGACGAAATCAATGCCGTGCGCAAACATCTCTCCCAGGTGAAGGGGGGCCGATTGGCCCGCCTGGTCGCGCCAGCCACCACTATCAGTCTCATCCTCTCTGATGTTATCGGCAGTCCGCTGGATGTTATCGCTTCCGGGCCCACCACGCCAGACACCGCCACCTGGTTCGACGCCTGGAATGTGATCGAGAAGTACCATCTGCAAAAAGATCTGCCAGAGGCCGTGGTTCGGCGCTTGCGCGCGGGGCTGGCGGGCGAGTGGCCCGACACCCCCAAGCCGGGCGATGCCGTCTTCGATGGCGTGCAAAGCGTGATCGTCGGAGACAATGCCATCGCTGCCAAGGCCGCGCGAAGCGCGGCGGAAGAGCGAGGCTTCAATGCCGCCATCCTCAGCACCTTTGTGCAGGGGGAAGCCCGCGAAGTGGCAAAGGCGCTGGTGGCATTGGGGCGCGAGGTTGTCGCCTATCATCGCCCTCTGCCCCCGCCTGCCTGCCTGATC
>WGCR01000315.1 GCA_015493675.1 Anaerolineae bacterium | reverse complement strand
AATCGGCGGCAGCGGCTACGGGGTCCTCGGCGTTCTGAACCGCCTTGATGAGGGCTGAGCCCACGATGACGCCGTCGGCCAAACGCCCCACCGCAGCCGCCTGCTCGGGCGTGGCAATGCCGAATCCCACAGCAAGCGGTTTTTCGGTATGGGCTTGCACTCGCCTGATGAAATCGGGCAAAGAGGGCGGCAGCGCATCCCTGTCCCCAGTGACGCCTGTGACCGAGACGAGATAGACAAAGCTGCTGCTTTCCCGAACGATGCGACGCATCCGCTGTTCGGGCGTGTTGGGAGCCAGCAAGAACACCAGGTCCAGGCCTTTTTGACGACACAACGCCTGCAATTCCCTCGCCTCTTCTGGCGGCAAGTCGGGAACGATGAAACCGTTAGCCCCGGCCTGAGCTGCATCCGCCACAAATTGAGGCAAGCCATACGCTAACAACGGGTTGAGATAGCCCATGAGCAACAATGGCTGGCGCACGCCTCTTTCTCTCAGCGCCCGCACCCCCTGCAAACAGCGTTCCACCGTCATGCCATTTTCCAGCGCTACGTGGCTGCTATGCTGGATGGTCGGGCCATCGGCCAGCGGATCGGAGAAGGGAATGCCCAGTTCCAGCATGTCTGCGCCCGCGTCGGCGCATGCCTGGACGATGTCCAAAGATGTTTCGTAGTTGGGATAGCCCAAAGTGAAATAGGGCATAAAAGCGATGCGTTCAGGAAGAAAAACGTGGGAAAGAGTCATCGTTGCGCCTCCTTGGCCGCGAGGGCCTGCAAGACAGAATCCAGGTCTTTATCGCCCCGCCCCGAAAGATTGACCAACAGGATATCGTCAGGAGAGAGAGCGGGGGCGCGTTTGATTGCTTCGGCCACGGCGTGGGAGGATTCCAGCGCCGGGATGATGCCTTCTAGGTGTGAGAGAATTTGAAATGCTTCCAGGGCTTCATCATCGGTGGCGCTGGTGTAGCTGGCCCGGCCCAACGCCCGCAAATAGGCGTGTTCTGGCCCCACCGCGGCGTAATCCAGTCCGGCGCTGATGGAATGGGTGGTCGCGATTTGTCCATCTGCATCTTGCAGCACGTAGGTGTAGCAGCCGTGCAACACGCCCGGTCGTCCCAGGCGGGGATCGCCAAATCGGGCGGCGTGACGTCCTGTCTCCACGCCCGATCCGCCAGCTTCGACCCCCACCAGCGCCACATCTGCGTCGTCCACAAAGGCGTGAAAGATGCCGATGGCGTTGGAGCCGCCGCCCACGCAGGCGATGATGGCGTCGGGCAGGTGCCCCGCCCCGTCCAGCATCTGTTGTCGGGCCTCCACCCCGATGATAGACTGGAAGTCTCGCACCATGGTGGGATAGGGATGCGGCCCCAGCGCCGATCCCAGCAGATAGTAGGAATCGCCTACGTGGCTCACCCAATCGCGGATCGCTTCATTGATGGCGTCTTTCAGGGTGCGGGAGCCGCTGGTCACAGGCCGCACCTCCGCGCCTAACAGTCTCATGCGTTGTACATTGGGCGCTTGCCGGACCATGTCCACTTCGCCCATGTAGACCACGCAATCCAATCCCAGCAGGGCGCTGACGGTGGCTGTGGCCACGCCGTGCTGCCCGGCGCCCGTTTCGGCGATAATGCGACGCTTGCCCATGCGTCGGGCCAGGAGGGCCTGCCCCAGGGCATTGTTGATCTTGTGAGCGCCCGAGTGGGCCAGATCCTCCCGTTTGAGATAGATGCGGGCGCCGCCGTAGGCTTCGCTGAGTCGGGCCGCATCGGTGATGGGGGTGGGGCGTCCCACATAATCCTTCTGGAGCCGGGCCAATTCCTCCTGGAAGCCGGGATCGATTCGGGCCTGGGCGTAAGCTGATTCCAGTTCTTGCAGAGCCGGAATCAGAACTTCGGGAGCGTATTGACCGCCGAATTCGCCAAAACGGCTGGCGAGCAGGGGCGGCGAAGCTGTTGTCGAGCTCATAGTGTTGTCCGTGAATGGTGAGGTGGTGAGATGGGAGATAGCAGACGATGTCGACTCAACAGGAATTCAAGGGGACTCCCGACCTCCGGGAGGTGGACGAAAACCGCCTGGACAAGCGCCAAAAACTACTCGTCCACCTCCCGGAGGTCAAAGAGCAGTCAACTCCCTGATATCCAAAAGAGCCAAGATGTCTTGTCGGGGAACGGAAGAGCAGAATTCTGTCACGCAAATAGCCAGCGGAGCTGGTTACAGTGTTGCTGTGCGCACGGCCCGCACGAACGCGGCCATGCGGGCGGGGTCCTTGACGCCCGGAGCGGATTCTACGCCCGAGGCTACATCTACGCCCCAGGGCTGCACCGCGCGAATGGCGTCGGCCACGTTGTCCGGGGTGAGGCCGCCCGCCAGGAAGATGGGGGCGCGTCGGGCCAGATCTCGGGCGATGTCCCAATTCGCCAGATGACCGCTGCCGCCGTAGCTTTTGGGCGCTCGGGCATCCAGCAGGAGCGCCGGGGGAGAGGCCCGGCCATACGCATCCAGCGCGGCCAGGGCTTCATTCAATGTCGCCGGACGCACCGCTTTGAAGGCTATTTCGCCTAACTGCCGCATTTGCCCCGGGGGCTCGTCGCCCGAAAGCTGCGCCCAATCCAACCGGCAGGCGGACATAATGACCCGCATCTCTGCGACGGGCATGTTGACGAATACGCCCACTGTTTGGGGGCGCCGACCCGCTTCGTGCAGACCGCGGATGATGCGTGCGCAGGTTTTTGGGGAGATGGCTCGCGGGCTGGGAGGATAGAAGTTGAAGCCTAGCAAATCCGCGCCCGCATCCATCGCGGCCAGGGCTTGTTCCAGTGTGGTGATGCCACAGATTTTGATGTTCATGGCAGGTTAACGAAGCAAGGCGTAAAGGTCTTGTATTTTTTTTGCGGGATCGTCAGCGGTGACAAGGGATTCCCCCACAAGCATGGCGTCAACGCCCGCCTGCGCCAGACGCCGGACATCCTCGGCGGTGTGGATGCCGCTTTCAGCCACGAAGACAGTTCCCGCCGGGGCCAGCGGGCGCAATTGCAGGCAGGTTTCCAGGTTCACGCGAAATGTGTGCAGATCGCGATTGTTGACGCCCAGCGCCTGTGCGCCTGCGGCAACCGCCCTGTCCATTTCCTCTGCGGTGTGGCATTCCACCAGCGCTGTCATCTTCAACTCTGTGGCGGCGGCCAGAAGCTCTTGGAGTTGCGTTTCTGAAAGCATGGCCACAATCAGCAACACGGCGCTGGCGCCTGCGGCGCGAGCCTCCAGCAGTTGGTAGGGATCGAACAGAAAATCCTTGCGCAGCAGGGGCAAGCCCAAATCAAGGCGCGAGATTTGTTGCAGGATCGCCAGCGATCCGCCGAAGAAGCGCTCATCGGTGAGCACTGAGATGGCTGCCGCCCCTTGCAGAGCGTAGCTCTGGGCCAGAGAAACAGGATCAAAATCGGGACGAAGCAGGCCGCGCGAAGGGGAGCGTTGTTTGATCTCGGCAATGAGGCGGGGGGCGAGGAGCGTCTTGTCCCGCAGCGCCGCAGCAAAATCAGGCGGTGCGGGCAGCGTGGCGGTGTGCGCCATCAGCGCTCCGGCCGGGCGCTGCGCCCGAGTGGCCGCCAGTTCCTGACGTTTGTGCATGAAAATCTGGTCGAGGATGCTGCTCATGATGCTATTGTTTGCGCCAGACGCTGACTCATCTCAACCAGCCCTTGCAGACGTTGGAAAGCTGCACCGCTGTCCAGGGCGTGTCGGGCCTGGGTCAGTGCGGTTTCGAAATCGCCATCTTCGCAGGCCAGCGCGGCCGCGGCGTTGAGCAGCACCACATCCCGGCGGGGCGATTCATCTTTTCCCGAGAGAATATCCCGCATCATTTGTGCGTTCCGGGCTGGATCGCCTCCTCTCAGAAGTTCTGCGTCGGCCGGGCGCAGGTTCAGGTCTCGGGCGTCGAATTCATAGGTGGACACACGGCCATCCCGTAGGTGGCTGATGCGGTTCGGGCCGCTGGTGGTCAGTTCGTCCAGCCCGCCGTGCCCATGCGCGACGATGGCCGCCCGCCCGCCTAATTCGCCCAGCACCTGGGCCATGGGCTCTGTCAATGCCGGATCGAACACGCCGATGATCTGGTGGGTGGCTCCGGCCGGATTGGTGAGGGGCCCCAACAGGTTGAAGATAGTGCGCTGTCCCAGTTGGCGGCGGGGGCCGATGGCATGTTTCATGGCTGGATGAAACGCCGGGGCAAAGAGAAAGCCGATGCCAACTTCCTGGATGCAGCGTCCCACCTGTGCAGGCGTCAGGTCCAGGCGCACGCCTGCTTCGGCCAGCACATCCGCACTGCCGCAGCGGGAGGAAGCGGCCCGGTTGCCATGTTTGGCCACTTTTCGTCCCGCTCCCGCAACAACGAACGCCGCTGTAGTGGAGATATTGAAGGTGTGGGCGCCATCCCCGCCAGTGCCCGCCGTGTCCAGCAGGTCTTCGTCTCCCAGCGAGAGGGAGATAGGCGCGGCATGGGCGCGCATGGCCCGGGCGCTTCCTATGATCTCGGGCACTGTTTCGCCCTTCATGCGCAGCCCCACGAGAAACCCGCCGATTTGGGCGTCGGTGGCCTGTCCCGACATGATGACAGTCATGGCTTCTTGGGCCTCTTGGGCGCTGAGATTCTGGTGGTGAATGATTTTTTTTAGATAAGGTTTGAGCATCGTTGTCCTCCAAATGGCGATTGATTTTCAGGAAGAGTGCGTCCAAAATGAGTTGAGCGCGGCCGCAGGAACCAGCCGACTCAAGTCGGACGCTTCAGGCCTGCGGCCAGTGGACGGCCTCCGCCGTCCAAAATCACGCCGATTAATTGGTCGCCGAAGGGCGACCGCTGGCGCGAAGCGCCTAAAGAGCCCGAGTTCACTCGGCAATTTCGCCAGCGTCAGAATACGCCCAACCGAAATTGGACACACCCTTTCAGGAAACGTAGGAAAGGAAGTTCTTGAGAATCTGCTTGCCGTGGGGGGTGAGGATAGATTCAGGATGAAATTGCACGCCCACGATGGGATAGTAGCGGTGACGCAGGGCCATGATCTCTCCCTCTTCGGTGTTGGCGATGACTTCCAGCTCCGCAGGCACGCTGTTCGCGTCGACGATGAGCGAATGGTAACGGGTGGCGGGAAAAGCCCGAGGCACGTTGATGAAAAGCATGTCGCCCTGATGATGGATGAGTGATGTCTTGCCGTGCATCAGGCGTTGGGCCCGCACCACCTCGCCGCCAAAAGCTTCGCCGATGCACTGGTGCCCCAGACACACGCCCAGGGTGGGGATTTGGGGGCCCAGCTCGCGGATGACCTGGGGCGAAATTCCCGCCTGGGTGGGATCTCCCGGCCCTGGAGAGATGACGATATGCGAAGGCTGCAAGGCTGCAATCTGATCCACATCTACGGCGTCGTTGCGAAAGACCTCAATCTCCGCTCCGAGCTCGCCGAAGTATTGTGCAAGGTTGTAGGTGAATGAATCGTAATTATCGATGATTACCAGCATGATGGAACTCCTGTTGGAGGATGAAGGGTGAAGTCGGGCGCTGTTCGTTGCGCCGACAGCTTTTTTACTCGTTTCGAGCCATGGATGTTGTTTTGGTGGCGTTTAGCTGTTCGGCTGCGTCCACCGCGGCGAATTGGGCGCCGGCTTTATGCAGCGTCTCCTGATACTCTTTTTCCGGTTCAGAATCGGCCACAATGCCCGCTCCCGCCTGCACGCTGACGATTTTGCCGCGCATGGTCATAGTGCGAATGGCGATGCAAGTGTCGGCGTTGCCATCCGCCGCCAGATATCCCACCGCGCCGGCATAGGGGCCGCGCGGGGCCGGTTCAAGATCGTGGATGATTTCCATGGCCCGCACTTTTGGCGCTCCGCTGACCGTGCCCGCGGGAAAAGTGGCGTCCAGCAGGTCTGCGGCGGTGAGGCCGGGGCGCAGCTTGCCTTGCACATGCGAGACAATGTGCATCACATGGGAATAGCGCTCCACCACCATTTGTTCAGGCACGTGCACGCTGCCATACTCGCACACCCGACCCAGGTCGTTGCGCCCGAGATCCACCAGCATCACATGCTCGGCCCGTTCTTTGGGGTCGGCCAGCAGTTCCTGGGCCAAGGCTTCATCTTCTTGCAAGGTGCGGCCGCGGGGGCGGGTGCCAGCAATAGGCCGTAGCGACGCCACCTCTCCTTCCAGCCGGACGTGCATCTCGGGAGAAGCGCCCAGCAGATGGAAGGGCTCTTCCCCGCTCAGGCGCCCGAAATCGAAGAAAAACATGTAGGGCGAGGGGTTGATGCGCCGCAGAGATCGGTAGATATCGAAGGGGGCGGCGGCGGTGCGGCGACTCAGGCGCTGTGAGAGCACCACCTGAAAGATGTCTCCCGCGGCGATGTGCTCTTTGGCCGTCTCCACGGCCTGGCAAAAAGCTTCTTTGCTCATCGTGGACGTAGGCGTGGCCGGGGATGTTGGCGGAGATGTGTTCGCGAACGAAGGCAAGGGCTGCGCCATGCGGGCCTGCAATGCGTCCAGCCGGGCCTGGGCTGCGGCAATGTCTTTGTCACCCTGGGCCAGGGCGATGAGGAGCAGTTGCCCGTAAGCGTGATCAAAGGCGATGATTGTATCGGCTTGCAGAAAGATGGCCTCGGGCAGGTCTGGATGTGGCGCGAGTTTCAACCGGGGCTCAAGATAACGGATGGTCTCATAACCCAGATAGCCCGCCAATCCTCCCATGAAGCGGGGGAGCGGGGGATGTTGTTCGGGCAGAGGCTGGGGCCGCCACAGGGCTTGCAACGCCTGCAAGGGCGTTTGATCCGGAGGCAGAGGATGCACCGCCGTCACTGCCTGGCCTTTGTGAATTTCCCAGGCATCGTTGCGCAGCACAAAGGCCCGGCTTACATCGACGCCCACAAAGGAATAGCGGGCCACTTGCTCGCCGCCGGTGACGCTTTCCAGCAGAAAGGCAGGGCCTGTTCGGGCCAGTTTGAGATAGACTGAGATGGGGGTTTCCAGGTCTGCCGGAAGATGGCGGAGCACCGGAATGGTTGGAGATGTGGTCGTTTGAGGCATAAAACGCTCCTTGCGTGGGGTGTTTGAGAAAACAAAAAAGCCTGCTTCGTCCGATGTAGGGACGAGAGCAGGCTCCCGCGGTGCCACCCTGATTAGGCTGGCTTGAGAACAAAAAATCCCGCCGTGATGCGACGGGATGAAAAATACCAGAAGCCAGCCTCACTTTGTGGGTACGGCCCGACGGCTGTCGGGATTATACCCCTTGCCCTGATAACGGTGGCAATTCCGGCTCGGGCTACTTGCCAAAGGCTTTCGACCGGCAGCTCGGAGGTCCATTCGGCGCTGACGTGCGTGCCGGGCTCGCACCTGTTCCCGGCTCTCTGGGACGTCGTTTCAACGCTTACTCTTCCTCGTCATTGCTTTTTTGAGGGTTATGTAATTGTGGCGGGGAGTATAACACGAGTGGCCGCGATTGTCAAAACCGGTTTTTGGGGGTAAATCGAGCGGTGATGATGGGGCTGCGTGGGAAGATCTCCCGATTTTTTATTTTCTGATCCACGGAAGATAAGTTGTGTGTTCGACGCTGGCGCAGTTGAATAGCTGTATCTGATCGAGATACCAGGAGGTTGTGGATGCTCCTGTGGTTGACTGGGCGTGAAAACGCACGGTCTTCCCGATGTATGGGCTGATATCAAATGCCGACGTCTGCCAGCGCCGGGGCGTACTGGAGGCGTCGATGATTGTCAATGTTTGCAATACCGTGTCATCGGGTTGGCGTAAGGTGATGGTGAGATTATCGCCCGGAGCCGGGTCTCCATGGGTTGGCGGCGCAAAGGCCCAGAGAAAAGTAATGTGCGAGGCCGGACTGCCGTCTGGGATCATCACATCCTGATAAAGATATTGATCGGTGTATTCCGCTCCCCCAAACCAGGCGCCAGTGTGTTCCTCTCCCGTTTCATCCTGGTAGCGGGCGGTAAAATACAGGTTCTGCTGCCAACCAGTGTACCCTTGATCGAAATTGGGGTTTTGGATGAGTTGCTGGCAGGGGGGCGGGGTAGGGCTCGGCGTTGGTGTGGGCATGGGGGTCGCTGTGGGCGTTAATGTAGGATTGGCAGTTGGCGTCGGGGAATGTGTGGGGACGGGCGTCGGTGTTGTCTGCGAGGGCTGACATCCAGCCAGAACGGTCTGCGGCGATGTGCAAACCTGTAACGTCACATCGTCCACATAGAGCCCTGTGCGTCCATTGATGCCATCATTTTTGACGCCAAAATAAAGGGTGATGTTTTGATCCAGATAGTCGCTGATGTCATAACTGCATGTCAGCCAGTCTGTGTCATTACGCCTGTCGGACCAGATTGTGTGTAATGCGCCGTTTTTGTCCCGAATTTGGGCATATTGCAGATCGCTGCTGTCCAGCGGTTGGCTCAGGGGGAATGTATGCCACGAGAGGATTAGCTGCGTCCCGGAGGGAATGGTTACGCTCTGATTCATGGATGAGTAGGCATACTTGTTCTCGCCCGAGACGATGCCCAGCCGGGCGCTGCGGAAAGGACTGAAGAACTGTTCTGTACTGTAGCTGCCCTGCATGGCTGTCACTGGAAATGTCCACCCGGCATCGCTTTCCATATTGCCGTTGATGATCAATTCCGTGCAGTCACCGTCCTCCGCCTGCGCTCCTGACAAAAGCGGATGAAATAAAAAGAGACTGACAATAAGGGGGATAGTTAAAAGAAGAAATGGTATTTTTCGCATAACGTCGATCTCGAAAATCAAGTCTGAAGCGTAACGATTAAGGTCGTTTTCGCTTGAATGAACCTGACAGGTTCTTTTGGCAACGATTCAGAGCGTTACACGCTTCATTGCTGGCTAAAGACCGCACATTCTATCGCCAACGTTACGAGAACCTGTCAGGTTTGAGTGGGAAAAGACAACCAACTGGCATATGTTAGCAGTTGCAAATTTTCATTCTTGTCTGGCGAAAAGGTGGCAGGCGGCAAACAAGTTCTCACCCACCTCCCGGAGGTCGGGAGCCCCCCTGAATTCCTGTTGAGTCGTTTTTCCGTGTCTTCGTAAAGCTT
>WGCR01000314.1 GCA_015493675.1 Anaerolineae bacterium | reverse complement strand
TAATGAAAATGGCGTAACTATACACCTACCCTTTCATAACGAGGCAAAAACCACAAAGACACGAAGGGAAAAATAGAAGGTTTTCTTCGTGTCTTCTTAAACCTTCGCGCCTTCGTGGCAAAGCGTTGTGTGGGATACCTGTATAGTTACAAAATGGCAGCCCTCTCATCGTGAGAAGACTGCCATTTTAGCTGATTGAAGATTACCTGCGGTTTCGGGAACCGCCACGTCGGTCCCGTCCGCCGCCACGACGATCTCGCCCGCCGCGATCCCGGCCGCCGCGCCCGCCGGAGGGTTTCTTGTCCCGTGCCCGGGCTTCTTCGGGCGTCCAGCCTTCCAGAACGGCCTGCCGGCTGAGCCGGATCTTGCCGCCGGGATCGACGTCCACCACCATGACCATCAGATCATCGCCCAGCTTGACCACGTCCTCGATGTTGGGCACGTGATAATCGGCGATCTGCGAGATGTGCACCATGCCATCCACGCCCGGCAGAATCTCCACGAAAGCGCCGTACGACTCGATGCGCACGACCTTGCCGGTGTAGATCTGGCCCGGTTCGACATCCTTGGTCATCATCTCGATCTCGTCACGGGCCGTTTCCGCGCCCAGACCACCGGCGATGTAAACGGTGCCGTCCTCGTCGATATCGATCTTGACGTCGTAATCGGTCTGGATGCGGCGAATCATCTTGCCGCCGGGGCCGATAACCTTGCCGATCTTCTCAGGGTCGATCTGCAGGGTGAGAATGCGGGGGGCGTTGGGCGAAAGCTCCGGGCGAGGCTCGGAGATCACTTCCAGCATCTTGCCCAGGATGTAATTGCGGCCTTCATTGGCCTGGGCCAGAGCGTTTTCCAGCAAATCGTAGCTGAGGCCCTTGATTTTGATGTCCATTTGCAGGGCGGTGATGCCTTTTTCGGTGCCGGCAACCTTGAAGTCCATATCACCCAGGTGATCTTCCATGCCCTGAATGTCGGAAAGCACCACATAGCGGCCTTCCTCGGTGGTGACGTCGCCTTCGCTGATGAGGCCCATGGCAATGCCCGCCACCGGGGCGGAGATGGGCACGCCGGTGTCCATCAGGGCCAGGGTGCTGCCGCACACCGACGCCATAGAGGTGGAGCCGTTGGAGCTCAGGGCCTCGGAAACCAGGCGCAGGGTGTAGGGGAATTGATCCTGGGGCGGAATCACCGGCTCCAGCGCCCGCTCCGCCAGAGCGCCATGCCCGATCTCGCGGCGTTTGGGACCGCGCATCGGCCAGGTTTCACCGGTGGAGAAGGGCGGGAAGTTGTAATGATGGATATAGCGCTTGTCTTCCTCGGGCGTGAGATTATCCATCTTCTGGGCGTCGCGGGGCGTGCCCAGGGTGGCCACAGTCAGCACCTGCGTCTCACCGCGGGTGAACAGGCCGGTGCCATGAGTGCGGGGAAGAATGTTGACAGCGGCGGAGATAGGACGGATGGTTTTGGCGTCGCGGCCATCGGGGCGGATGCCTTCATCCAGAATCAACGCGCGCACAACTTTCTTTTCCACTTCCTCGAAAGCGCCCTTGAGGGCCTTGGCGTCGTCATATTGCTCCCCCAGCTTCTCAAGCATTTCCTGTTTGAGTTCGCTCAGGGCGTCGCCGCGGGCGGTTTTGGAAAGTCCCGCCTTCATAATCTCGATCAACCGGTCTTTGACCAGCGCTTCCACATCGCTGATGAGGCTTTCATCGGGCAAGGCGACCTGGAAACTCATTTTCTCTTTGCCCAATTCTTCCTGCATCTTGAATTGCAAATCGATGATGGGTTGCATGGCCGCATGGCCGAGCTTCATGCCTTCCAGAATCATATTCTCGGGCAGCTCATTGGCGCCAGCTTCCACCATCAGGATGCCCTCGCGGGTGCCGGCCAGACGCAAATCCAGCAGGCTATTCTCCATCTGCGGGAAAGTGGGATTGATGACGAACTCATCATCGATGTAGCCCACGCGCACCGCGCCCACCGGGCCATCCCAGGGCACATTGGAGATCATCAACGCGGCCGAGGCGGCGTTGATAGCCAAAATATCCAGAGGATTTTCCTCATCGGCGCTCAGAGCCGTACAGATGATCTGCACATCATTGCGGAAGCCTTTGGGGAACAGCGGTCGCAACGGGCGATCGGTCAGACGGGCGGTGAGAATCGCCTGGGTGGAGGGACGTCCCTCGCGGCGGAAAAAGTTGCCGGGAATACGCCCGGCGGCGTAAATCTTCTCTTCGAAATCCACGCTGAGGGGAAAGAAATCAATGCCCTCGCGAGGTGATTTGGAGGCGGTGGCTGTTGCCAGGATCACGGCGCCGCCGAGGTGGATCGTGACCGATCCGCCAGCCAGTTTAGCCAGGCTGCCGGTTTCAAGCGCGATGGTTTGACCGCCGACTGTCGTCTCATAGCGGTGAATCTGATGGTAACTCATAATACTCCTTCTTTTTGGGTTGTATCACCCGACGCGCGAACGCCTTTTTCCTTCGGAAATCCATGCCGCTCTCGTCTGCAAACCCAGGGACTGGAAACTGAGTCGTACGACATCCTGCGTACGGCCCACTTGCCAATTCCTGCGCCTTGCAGTGCGGTTACACGTCCCCGATCGGGCAAATTGAAATGATGGTGCGAATTACTTCGCTGGATAATGTTGTTGACTGGCTGATTACATAAGAGGCGAGGAGATGGTGCTCCCGATGCCATCTTCTCGCCTCTTTGCAATCAATGTTGGGGGTTATTTACGCAATCCCAGTCGTTTAATCACGTCCTGGTAACGTTGCGCATCCTTACGTCGCAGATACGCCAAATGGCGACGGCGCTGTCCCACGAGTTTCAGCAATCCCCGACGGGAATGCTCATCATGCTTGTGGGTCTTCAGGTGTTCGACGAGTTGGTTGATCCGCTTGGTCAGCAAGGCCACCTGCACTTCGGGAGAGCCGGTGTCGTGTTCGTGTAGGTGGTATTCCTCGATGATTTGCTGCTTTTCGGCAGTACTTAGAGACACTGAGGAGTTCTCCTTTTTTCATGGCCGGGGCGCCGTTGGAATACCTGGACGCGTGCCCCAGCGAGATGTGGAATGGACAAACTACTACTTCTGAGGGAGGTTAAGCGGGAGCCTTCTCCCTCCAATGGACAATTCTATCACTTTTCCCAATATTAATCAAATTTGAGCCATTTCATATCACACGCGTCAATTCCCCAACGTTGACATCCTGCTCCAGCGCTGTCTTCATTGACAATAAGTGCTGTGGGTGTTGCCGAAATATCCCAATCGGGGGATAATACGCGTTCGGCAACCTTTGCATTATCTCAGAAGCTTATGCCCACGTCAACTTCTCCCCGCCCGCCCGCGGCCCGATCCACCTTTTCTCATCGCCCCCGCACCCTGCGGCTGGCCCGGATACTCCTGGGCGTCGCTTCCATCCTGCTGTTCCTGTTCCTGTGGAACGCGTTGGTGCGATGGCAGCAATACCCCTCTTTCATCCTGCCGTCCCCCGCAGTGGTCTGGGAGAAACTCCTCATCACCCTGGCCGATGGCACACTGCTGCATCATGCCAGCATTACCCTGGTGGAAATCCTGGG
>WGCR01000313.1 GCA_015493675.1 Anaerolineae bacterium | reverse complement strand
TCCATCGCCGCGTTCCTTTTCATCGGCATGCTCATCCTGCTGTGGGTGGATGAGAAAAAGGCCGTGGCCGCGGCGCAGGCGGAGATCGCAGCATAAAACCTGAAACAAACGCACAAACCACCCATCATTTCACAGAACGAGGTTCCTATGACCCCCATCACCGGCGGAGAACTTCTCCTCAAAACCCTGAAACTGGAAGGCATCGACAGAATTTTCGGCGTGTTGGATGGCAGCTACAACGCCTGGCTGGCCAAGCTGGACGAGTACGGCATCGATTACGTATGCCCGCGGCACGAAGCCGCTGCCGCGCACATGGCCGAAGCCTACGCCCGCATCGACGGCAAGCCCGCGGTCGTTTTCGGCGGCATCGGGCCCGGAGCCAGCAACATGATCTCGGGCGTGGTTTCGGCCTGGGCCGAGGGCGTCCCCCTCATCGTGCTCAGCGGCCAGCGCCGACGCAATATCATCTACCCCGAACGGGGCGGCAATTTCCAGACCGCGGATCTGCTGGGCCTGTATGAGCCCGTCACAAAATGGCAGGCGGGCCTGCGCGACCTGCGCCGTCTGCCCGAGCTGATACGCAAGGCCTTCCGCATCGCACTCAGCGGACGCCCCGGCCCGGTCTACATCGAAATCCCCGAAGACCTGATGCGAGGGACCATCGAGGATGAGCTGGTGACCGACCTGTGGCCGCCCGAACGCTATCGGCCCGAGCGCCTGGGCCCGGGACAACCCGAGGCCATCCGCCGGGCCGCGGAAATGCTGATGAATGCAGCCCGGTCCACCTTTCATGCAGGCAGCGGCGTGCTGTGGGCCGAAGCCTGGGAGGAGTTCGTGGCCCTGGGCGAGTACATCGGCGCCACCTACACCACCTCACTGGCCGCCCGCGGCGTCGTATCGGAAGAGCATCCGCGCTACTTCCACACCCTGAACCGGGAGGCCTTCGAGCTGATGCGGGCCGAGGCGGACGTGGCCCTGGTGGTCGGCTCCCGTCTGGGCGAGCTGGATGGCTGGGGCAAGCCTCCCGCCTGGAGCATGGAGACGAGCACCATCCAGATCGACGTGGAACCCGCCAACATCGGCCTCAACCGGCCGGTGGACGTGGCCATCGTGGGCGACGCCAAAGCCACACTACAAGCCCTGCTGGCTGAGGTGAAAGCCCTGGGCGGGCCCAAATCCCCGCCCGACATGAGCCGCTACGAGGCTCTGATCCAGGAATGGCGGGAGGAGTTGGCCGAGGCCAGCGAATTCGCGGGCGATGGCGTCAACCCCGGCGCTATGGTGGCTGCGGTGCGAGAAGCCTTCTCCGACGAGGCCATTCTGGTGCAGGATGGCGGCAACACCAGTCTGTGGTTCGCCAGCTATGCGCCCATCACTCGCCCGCGCAGCTATCTCTACTCCGCGCATTTCGGTTTTCTGGGCACGGGTCTGCCCTACGCCATCGGGGCCAAGTTCGCCCAACCCGAGCGAGAGGTGGCACTGGTGACGGGCGATGGCGCGTTGGGCTTCCACATGCAGGAGCTGGAGACCGCTATCCGCCACGGGCTGAAGCTGACGGTGGTGGTTTCCAGTGATGCGGGCTGGGGCATGGAACGATCGTCGCAATTGCTGGCCCAGGTGGGCAAGTTCATCGAAACAGAGCACGCGCCCACTGATTACGCGGCCCTGGCCCGGGCCTTTGACTGGCGCGGCTTCCAGGTCGAGACCCTGGAGCAATTGCGTCAGGCCCTGGCCGAGGCCAAAGAATCGAACAAGCCTGCCCTGATTCAGGTCATGGTGGACCCCCAGGCCAATCTCGCTCCTCCCGGCGCGCTCATCTTCGGCTCCATGGTCTATCGGGCGGAGGATTAGTGCCTTATCAATGGAATCCTAGCCCACTGGGCAAGAAAATGTCTCACGCAAAGACGCAGAGCCGCAAAGGAAAAAAGAGGCAAAGAAAAAACTTGGCGTCTTGGCGACTTTGCGTGAGATCAGCTTTTTTGGTTCCGGCTTGTCCGGGTTAGGTGAATATTGGATATTGGGTACTGGCG
>WGCR01000312.1 GCA_015493675.1 Anaerolineae bacterium | reverse complement strand
GACAGCAATAATCAAGATGCTCAAACTCGAAAGAATGCGTTTGCCGTACATCATCAAAAACCTCCGAGAGAGAAGAGATTGGATGAAAAGGTTGGGCCGCCGGGCTCTCGCCACCCCGGCGACCCAGATTCCCAAACGAGATGGCTTCAATGCTGCATAGTAGGCAGGAAGAGATGAATCGGCAGATATTGCCACACCTCGCCGCCGCTGGCGCGATTAACCGTGCCGATATAGAGGTTGTCTTGGTAGATCGCAACAGCATGACCTTGATAAGCATCGCCATTATTAGAATCGCCGAAACCGCCAAAACCAACCTGCCGCCAGTCACCCGAGCCCCCACTAGCGCTGCACCACACCTGTATGCCCGACTGCCTGTTTCCTGTGATCGCATATAGCAAGTTGTGTGCAACGATCAGCCTTTGGACGCTATAGTTGCCGCTATCTCCAAATCCATCACTAACGACCTGCTCCCAATCGTCATTCTCATCGCAGCCAGTTGTCAGGGAACAGCGCCATATCTGGCCCTGATGCCGTTTCTCCTGAGGGTTCCAATGAAGCGTTCCAGCGTAGAGACCACCATCAAAAATCGCCATGCCGGAGATAGCGTAATTGCTGGCGTCACCGAAGCCACCCGAGACCACCCTTTCCCAGTGTTCGCCGTCCTGTGTGCGCCAAATCTCTCCACCATGAGACTTCCTAGCGTTGCCATCCCAATTGTATGTACTGGCATACAAATAGTCTCCCACTTGGAGCATAGATAGCATAGTCTCGTTGGCAGCATCGCCGAAGCCATTGGTCACCACGCGCGTCCAGTCGCCCGCATCGCCCGTGGCCGAACGCCAGATCTCAGCGCCATGGGTGGTGGTGTAGCTCCAGGTGGCCGCAAGGAGATGGTCTTTGAAAGAGGCCAGGGTCATCACTTCGCCATTGTAGCGATCGCCGAAGCCGCCGCTCATCACTTCCTCCCAGGTCTTGCCATCGCTACTGCGCCAGATCTCCCCGCCCGTATCGGTGAAAGGCGGGTAGGGTGTGCTGTTCCACACGCCCGCGTAGAGCTTGTCTTTGAATTCGGCCAGGTCATCGACGCCCACGTTGTATCTTTTGCCAAACCCGTTTGTCATCACACCCGTCCACTGGCCCGGCGCATCCATGCGCCATATCTGGCCGCCGTGACTGGCGAATTTGTAGGTGCCCGCATAGAGATGATTACTGAACACAGTCAAGGTGGAGAGGCGCGTATCGGTATCGCCAAACCCGTTGATGTTCATCTGCGCCCAGCCGGTCACGCCCGGGGCGAATTTTTGGATGCGATTGTTGTCTTCATCTGCCACATAGACATTGCCGAAGACATCCACCGCAACACCGTGCGGATTGATGAATTGTCCGGATCCACTACCATACCGTCCCCCAATCGTGGTGAGATAGTTGCCTGAATCGTCAAAAACCTGAACACGGTTGTTCCAACTGTCAGCTACATACAGGCGATCCTGTCCATCCACCGCCAGACGATGGGGGCCATTGAATCGAGAAAATTCATCCCCCGCATTGCCCGTAAGCCCGATAGTACGAACATAATGACGGTTGTGGTCGAAAACTTGGATACGATTATTGCCCTCATCAGCCACATAAATGGTGCCGCGGCTGTCGACGGCCACATCGTCAGGCTCATTGAAGTGAGCATTGTCAGAACCCGGCACATTGGTTTCACCAATGCCGGCGATAAAATGCCATTGTGCATTGAAAATCTCAACTCGATGGTTCGCTGTATCCGCCACATAGACAGTGCCATTTCGATCAATGCCAAGACCATCTGGATGTCGTAAGTATCCATCACCGGTACCCCATCCTTTATTGACCGTACCAACATAATGGCCGTCACTATCGAAAACCTGCACTCGATTATTGCCCCAACTTTCGGCAACATACACCCGGCCTCGCGGATCGACTGCCACATCGACCGGGCCAAAGAAATGGTTATGATCAGAGCCATTTTGGCCCGGCTCGCCCACGGTCCATTGCGGCTCGCCCGAGGCATCCAGCTTGACCAGTCGGTGCCCCCGTTCCTCCACGATATAAATGCTGCCATCCTGAGCCACGGCTACGCCTTTGGGGAAGTAGTAATGATAACCATCCGTGACATAGGAAACGCCGGTCGTGCCATATGTGCGCACATAGACGCGATTCTGATCAAACTGCTGCACGCGTTTGTTATAGGCATCCGCTATGTAGATACGGCCGTGACTGTCGATGATCACATCAGTTGGATGACTGAAATGGTTGTTATCCTGCCCCCATTCCCCAGCGCCTATGGTGGTTACATACCCATGCGTGGTCTTATCGAAGACCTGCACGCGATCATTGTTACTGTCAGCTACGTAGATGTATTTCGAGTCAACCCCAACGCCTTCTGGAAAATCAAAGTGAGAATTATCCGAACCTGAGACGCCGCTTTCTCCCAACGTTGCAACATAGGTGGCGGCTGTGGGGGTGCCGATGTTGAATATCTGAATGCGGTGATTAGCGGAATCTGCAACATACAGCAAATCGCCATCAATAGCGATACCGCGAGGTTGGTGAAAATGGTTGTTGTCCACTCCGGATTGCCCGGGTTGTCCGATGGTGGCAAGGTAGTTCCCTGATGGATCGAACACCTGAATCCGGTGATTGCCATAATCGCCCCACACGCCAGAATCACTGACGTAGATATTGCCGTGGCGGTCAAAAGCGATGCTGATGGGATCATTAAAATGATCGTTGTCACTGCCAGCCTGCCACGCCTCACCCAACTCCTGAATCTTTTTTCCTGACGCATCATATTCCACGACATGATGCGCTTCGGCATCGACGATCCAGATATTGCCGCTGCCATCTGCTGCGACATCGTTGATATAATCGAGAGATGTCCCGGTAGCGTCACGAAACCCGGCCTTTCCAATTTGTTTGATAAAGTTGCCATTCGCATCGAATTTGAGCACCCGATCCCCCCATGAATCAGTCAACCAAATGTCATTGCCATCCAATCCCAAACCAATTACGTTGTAAAAGTGATTGGTATCGTCCAGGTATCCCTTTCCGGTTTCGCCAAAGGTTTTTACATAGCGGAAACTCAGGCCCGGTTGTCCCAGAGCGAGATCATTCTGGCGTTGGGGCGCATTCGCGGCGTCCCAGACGCCTTGGGTGTGAAAAAAGAGTGGCGTGGGCGGATCGAAGGCCTGTTCCTGTGGCGGTCCCAAATGCGGGCGGGGAGGATGCCCTCCTTGCGCTTGCACAGCCCAGACCGCGCCCAGCGTCAAAATCAGAAACAAAACAATCGTGATGAATAAATGTCTGGTTTTCATAATCGTCTCCTTTTTTAGGAACGGTGAAACGAAGAGATGCAACGCAGTTAGCAAATGCGCCGCATTTT
>WGCR01000311.1 GCA_015493675.1 Anaerolineae bacterium | reverse complement strand
GATGTGTATAAGAGACAGCTCCTCCCCAACGGGCAAAGGCTATTTGCTTGCCATCCGGACTGAAGGCGGGATCAAAACCTGAGGCAATACGCTTGAGCCCGGTTCCATCAGCGTTGATAATGTAGATATTGCCTCCGGGGCTATCCTGAAAGGCAATTTTCCCCTTGGGAACCACGGGCGCGGGTACGGCAGTAGTGGCTTTCCCCGCCACCGGCAGTTCATCAATGGGAACATCGCTTTTCAGCCAACGCGCAGCCGCCCAGCCGATCTCGCCATTCTCGGTCTGTATCTTCAGCCACTGGGCATTATCGCTACGCCCCAGCACTGTCACCTGCTGGCCCGCGGCCAATGCGCCGATGATGCTCCAGTCAATGCCCGGACCTGCGCGCAGATTCAATCGCCGGGCCAAAACGGTTGCCTCGCCTGCCGCCTCAAGTTCATCAGAACTCCCGGCATTGTCAGCGCTGCCGCTGCTTTCTCCAGCCACAGGAATCTCATCCAGGTCCATGAAGACGCGAGATTTGGATGTCAGCACCCAACCGGTCAGAGGCTTGGCGTCAGCATCATGTTGATAATGAACCTGTAGCCACACTTTATCGGGCGAAATACTAACGATCTCCAGTCGCTCCCCGGCAGAAAGCGGGGCGATGACCTTGCCGCCAGGCTCCGAAAAAAGACTCGTCCGCAACACGTCCACATACGCCCATCCCACAACATCCCGGGCGGGCGATGAAGCAGGCTCGGGCGTGGAAACGGAAGGATTCACTTCTTCCGCTCCAAGCGTAGCCTCCATCACCACTTCCGGCGTAGCCGTTGGCGTTGTCTGCCAAGCCGTCGCAGGACGCGTAGGGATGGAAAGAGCCGTGGGAGGCGGGGGAATGGGGGTTGGCGAAGGAGCCGGCGTGGCGCGCTGACACCCCGCAGCCAGAATGCTCAGGAGAACCAACAAGAGTATCAATAGCCAATGGGCAGAATATTTCATGGTTTACTCGTATCGAAGTGCATCAATGGGATGTAGCTGCGCTGCGCGCAAAGCAGGATAAATGCCGAAAAATAGCCCAACCAGAGCGCTGAAGCTGGTCGCCAAAATGATGGAACTCCAGGTGATAACAGCCTGTAGATCTTTTGAGAAGCTGGCCAGGGCCTGAGCGCCCACAAAGCCCAAGAGCATGCCGATAATGCCGCCGATCAGGCTGAGCACCATGGCCTCCACCAAAAATTGCAGCAGAATGTCCCGGCGTTTGGCCCCCACAGCTTTACGCAGGCCAATCTCGCGAGTGCGTTCGGTGACCGACACTAACATGATATTCATGATGCCAATGCCACCCACCAACAAACTGATAGCGGCAATCCCTCCCAAAAATGTCGTGAGGACGCCGGTGATGCTGCCAAAGATATCCAGGATATCCGCCTGATTGATGACGCTGAAATCATCTTCATCCAGATAGGTAATGTTATGCCGGGCCCGCAACAGATCTTCAATGCTGGCGGCGGCCTGATCGATGTTTTCTTCGCCATCCACTTTGGCCAGGATCAGCGACAGGGTCGGCTCGCCGCGCGGGCTGCGCAGATGAGGAAACAGGCGTTGCTGCGCCGTCGTAAAGGGAACAAAGACCATATTGTCAAAGCTGCCAAAGCTGCTTCCCCCTTTCTTTTCCATAATACCAATGACACGAAACGGGATGTTGTTGATGCGGATGCTCTGTCCCACGGGATAAACATCAGGCGGGAAAAGCTTCTCAGCCACCTTGCTCCCCAAAACCGCTACGCGGGCCTCACTCAGCACATCTTCCTCGCTCAGAAAACGCCCGTCAACGGGATAATAGTTGCGCACATCCGCATATTCCTCATTGCTTCCGGTAATGGCAAGCGCCAGTGTGGTCTTGCCGAAATTGACATTGCCCCTGCCATCAGCTTCCGGCACGACTGCCGCCAGATGGGACACTTGCAAGGGATCGCGAATCGCCAGCCAGTCCCCGTTCGTCAAGGGATTGCTGGGGCGGCGCGTGCGCGGATCGCCAGGCTGTGCATCTTTGAGACTGCCGGGGACCACAATAAGCAGATTGGAGCCAGCAGATTGCAGTTGTTCAGCCACCATTGCCTGCACGCCCTGCCCGACGCTCATGAGTGCAATGACCGCGGCCACGCCGATAATGATGCCCAGCATGGTCAGGATGGAGCGCATCTTGTTGGCCGTCAAGGCCCGCATGGCGATGCGGAAAGCTTCTACCAAATTCATGATTTCCCCTCCTCGGCAACCACAGCAGGCGGCATTTCTGACATCGCCGCTTCAGGTTGATCATATTGTTCATGCTCATGATTGAGGAGGTCTCTGGCGGGCTTGTTGTACATGCGTTCGCCCGCTTGTTTCGGGTTCTTCACCGGCGCATCGCTGACGATATGTCCGTCGTGAAGCCGCACAATGCGCCGGGTGTGAGCAGCGATATCTGGCTCATGGGTGACAAAAATGATCGTGATCCCCTCCTGCTCATTCAAATCCTGAAAAATACGCATAATCTCCGCACCGGCTTTGGAATCAAGGTTGCCGGTCGGCTCGTCGGCCAGGATGATGCTGGGATTGTTGACCAGCGCCCGGGCGATGGCGACACGCTGCTGCTGCCCGCCTGATAATTCATTGGGACGGTGATGAACGCGATCGGACAAGCCGACCAATTCCAGCGCTTTCAGCGCCCGATCTCGTCTGTTCTTAGCCCCGGCGTAAATCAGGGGCAATTCCACATTGGCCAACGCCGACGTGCGGGGCAGCAAGTTGAAATTCTGGAAGACAAATCCGATCTTCTTGTTTCGAATTTCCGCCAGTTCGTCATCGGTCAGGCTGCCGACATCAACGCCATCCAGGGCATAGAAGCCGCTGGTGGGCACATCCAGCGCGCCGGCGATGTTCATAAGCGTAGACTTCCCTGAACCGGAGGGGCCCATGATGGAAACGAACTCGCCAGGCGCGATTTCGAGAGAAACGCCGCGCAAGGCGTGCACTTCGATCTCCCCCATTTTATACACTTTGGTAACGTTGGAGAGATGAATGACAGGTTGTGTGTCCGGCATGGATCAACCTCCTCCGAAAATCTGCTTGCGCAGAATATCACCGGTGTCAATCCGCCGAATAGCAAGCTGATCGCCTTCCTCCAGGCCGGAAACCACTTCACTGTACTGCTCATTGCGCAGCCCCAGAACAACATCCACACGCGTAGGCACGTCATTCACCAATTTTTCCACATACGGCGTGCGGGTGCTTTCATCCAGGTGCATCACCCTATTGGGGATCACGATGACATCTTCGGCTTTATCGGTAATAATTGCCACGGTGGCAGTCATGCCGCTGCGCAAGGGTTGATCCGTGGGATCCAGATTGATGATTACCTCATAGGTGACAATGGCGCTGCCGCCGACAGGCGTGGTATTGGCCACCGGCGCAATCCGGGTGACAACGCCCGTAAGCTGTGCATCGTCCAGGGCGTCCACAGTGACAAGCGCGGTCTGTCCCACCTCGACATGTCCGATATCCAACTCATCAACATTGAGTTTGATGTGGAAGCCAGCAGGATCGGCAACGACCATGGCGGGCAGGGACGGATTGGGGAATTCGTTGGTGCGGATATTGATGATGCCCACCACGCCATCGATGGGAGAAATTAGCTGGGTATTGCGCAATGCCAATTCGGCAGATTCAACACCGATGCCCGCCTGTTCCACCTGGGTTTCCAGCACGGCCAGATCTGTCGGTCGAGGACCATTCAGCAGGCGTTCCAACGAAGCCTGCGCCTGGGCCACCGCGGCATCGGCAGCGGCAATTTGGGCCAGGGCCTGGGCTTTCTGACTGGCTGTAGCCGGAGCCAGCGTCACCGTCAGATTCGCCTTGGCGGTCTCATAATCAATCGTGGCCTGTTGCAATTGAACAGCCTGAGGCAGCATGGAAGCGTTAGGCATGGAGGAAATTTCATTATAAGCTTCCTGGGCATGTTTCAAGGCGGCTTCCGCCCGTTTCAATTGCGATTCCGCCACCTGCCGCTGGGCGGCTGACGGCCCCCGTAACAAATCCTGATAAGCGGCGCGGGCCGCGGCAGCCTGCGCCCGCGCAGATTCCAGTTGTGCACGGGCCGCGGCGATATCAGTCTCATCTGCCGATGTTTTGGCCTTGGCGAGATTGGCCTCGGCCAGTTTCTGATTTGTTTTCGCCTGCTTAAGCTGGAGTTGCAGTTCATCATCCTCCAGCCGGGCAAGAACCTGATCTTTCACCACAGCTTCGCCGATATCAACCAGAATTTCCTTGACCTTACCGGTTCCGCGGAAGACGAGTTTCACTTCCTCACTGGGCTCGATAATGCCGGTGGAAGAAACGGTGGCATAGATATCACCACGCGTGACAGTATACACCTCGTAATCAGGAGGCGGCGGCTCTTTTTCTTTGGCTGTCGCTTGATATGCAAACCAGGAACCGCCGATGACGACGACCAGGATGATGAGAGCAATAATCAATCTACGCATAGAGATATCCTTTTATTGGTAAAGACTTGAGTGGTGATACATGAAAGCTTCCAGCAAGAGCGACAAAAACGCGGTGAAATGGCATTGCTATGACAGCTATTTTTATTTACGCTTTTCAGCCCGGTAAAGTTGCATTATCCCGCCCCCGTGAGTTTGGCAGTAAGTACAGGAAGCAAATGGACGCCAATCTGGATAGCGGCATAAAACACCGTCAGCAATAAACTGCTGCCAGTTCCTAACTTCCCCACCACGCGCAGCAACAAGTAAATCAGAACCAAATGCCAAACAGCAAAAATGTCCATCTGTGTGGTGGCAATGAAAACGGGATTGCGCTGGTCATCCGCAAGTTTGCCAGTGGCAACAAATGAAGACAACCCGGGATATTTGATCAAGGAGTTGGAGTAGAGATTCCAGACCAATTGCACCAGAGGGCGAAGGGCAAAAGGCGTCCAGGTCCAGGTAAGCGCCGTCCAAAGTCCGTTGGGACGGGGAGATGAGCTCAACAATGAAATACCGAGATAGAGAATCAGCATGCTGATGGCCCAGGTGACCAACAGGCCGGCCACCACCTGCGTGGCGGTGGTAAGCAGCAATGCATTGGGTTGTAACATACGCTCGAGCATGGGACGAGCGGCATCCGCCTGCTCCGGAGTCATGTTACTCATACTCAAAGCAATGCCCTTTTGCACTCGGGCGATTTGTAGATCCAGCGTCAGCGCCACATGCAAAAGCGGCGTTACAACTGAGAGCAAAGCCGGAAACCACCAACTTCGAGTCTGAACCGTGCTGACGCGTTCCAGCGCCAGACTGGGAGCAGTCAAAATATCCCAGAAATTCACCAAAAAATTGACGGGTTTCACTGTTGATACTGATGTGGTCATGACGCCTCGGGTGGGTAAGAGAATACAAATGTCAGTACAACATAAAGGCACTGACGCTAATCGGACAAGGTGATATCATCGATGGTTGTTTTGATAAATGGCGCCGCAAATGTGCGACACAGGATTGTCTTCCATTACCCAAAATAGCCATTTTGTAATGTTGGCTGTACTGAAAAAACCTTCAACACGGAGGCACAGAGCGCACATGAGGAAGAAAAGGGTGAGATTTGGAGAGGAATTTCTCTGTGAACTACCACTATTTTCTCCGTG
>WGCR01000310.1 GCA_015493675.1 Anaerolineae bacterium | reverse complement strand
ATCTCGCCATCCGCATGGCCGCGCTGGTGATTTTCGCCTATCTGGGCTACCGGGCGCTGGTGGAAAAGGATTTTCTGAAACGCAACTGGCGGGGCGTCGCTTTGTTCGTGCTGATGTACGCCCTGACGCTGGCTCCGCTGGGCTTCACGTACGTCAAAAATCCCTTTACACTCCTCAATCGCAGCCAGCAAGTCAGCATTATGAACGATATTCGGGCTGCGGACAGCTTGCGGCCCCTGGTCGAATCGACAAAACGGCATCTGCTGATGTTCAATGTGGCGGGCGACCGCAATCCCCGGCACAATTTGCCCGGCGCCCCCATGCTGGATCCCATCACCGGCGCGTTTTTCCTGCTGGGCATGGGCTGGTCGCTGTGGCGATGGAAGGATCATCGGCGGGGATTGGTTATCATCTGGGTGGGGATCACCTTGCTGGGGGGAATTCTCTCGCGGCTGGGTGAAGCGCCCCAGGCCTATCGCACCCTGGCGGTAACGCCCGCCATCGCCCTGGCGGCTGCAGACGCCTACAATCTCACCTGGCGGGCGGTGTTGCTGCCAGGCCGACGCTATCGTTTCTGGCGCTGGGGCGCGGCGCTCTTGATGATGGCCGGGCTTTTCGCGGCAGGATGGCTGAATTACACCACCTATTTCGATAAACAGGCCCGCTCATCCGACGTTTACATGGCCTTTACGCCATTGGAGAATGATGTCGCCAGGGAAGTGCTGGCCCGGCAGGATGAGGAACAACTTTATCTCAGTCCCCGACTTTACTACTTCTCTCCCGTTCGATTCTTCTCCTATCGCCCCACACATCCGGTCGGCATCGATCTGGGTCCCATCCACTACTCGCCCTTCGCCAAACTGGGCGGCGGATTGGCTCAACCCGATTATCACGTGGCCGAGCCCGCCAGCGATCTGCCCCTGCCCGATACAGGTCAGAACGCTACATTCCTGCTGGACCTGGATTACCAATATCTGATGGATTATTTCCATTATTTCTACCCCAACGCAACGGGCGAGGTGGTGAATGATCGCTTGGGCGATCCCCTCTACTTCCGCGTCACCATCCCCGCGGCGGACATCGCAGCCGCAGTCGGGCGCAGCTATGCCGGCGGGGGGCTGTCGGGCCGCTATTTTTACGGCGAGTCTTGGACAGGCGAGCCCTTCCAGACCCGCATCGATCCATTCCTGCTCTTTGCCTGGCCCGAAAATGAGCCGACCTCCGGCCCCTTCAGCGTCATCTGGACGGGCGATCTGCTGGTCTCCACCGAAGGTGATTACCCCTTCCGTCTGGAAACGGATGACGGCGTGCGCTTGACCGTAGATGGTCAGGTCGCAGGCGAATCATTGCAGCCGGACCGGCCCAACACCGTGGATGTCACCCTGCACCTGACTGCTGGCCCGCACCCCATCCGCATCGACTACTTCCAGCGCGGTGGGGGTAAGGCGATGGCGTTTTACTGGACGCCGCCCGGCCAACCCACCCAGCCCGTCGGCCCCGAGCATCTGCAGGCAACCCAGTAACCCATTGCCATCCGCCTCCCCATGAACCCCAAACTCATCAGCTACAAACTCTGTCCCTACGTGCACAAGGCCGCCATCGCCCTGCGGGTTAAGGACATTCCTTACGACATCCAATACATCAACCTGAGCCGCCCGCCACAATGGTTTCAGGACATTTCTCCCATGGGCAGAGTGCCGCTGCTTCTGGTCGGCGATGAGGTGCTGTTCGAATCCTCCGCCATCATCGAATATCTGGATGAAGTGTACGCCCCGCGCCTGCATCCCATCGACCCGGTGAAAAGGGCGCAAAATCGGGCGTGGATGGCCCAGGCCGACGGATGTCTGGGAGCCTATTACCGGCTGTCGGGATGGAAAAGCGACGCCAGTTTTCCCAAAGCCATCGAGAAACTTCACGCCTGCTTCGATCAACTGGAGCCCGCTGTGGCGGCTGCGCCTTTCTTCAATGGCGAGACCTTTTCGCTGGTGGACGCCACTTTTGGCCCGCTTTTCTTTCAGTTGAACATCCTGGCCGAGATAGCGCCGGAGGTGTTCGACGACGCCCGTCATCCCCGCATCATACGCTGGAAAAAGGCGCTGGTGACACACAAAGCGGTCGTAACGGCAGTCGTCCCCGATTTTCGCGACCTGTATCTGGATTGGCTGAGCAATAAAGAGAGCGTTCTGGCCCGACGTCTGCTGGACGCGGGCTAAAACTGATGGCTGAGCGGAGCCGGAGAGTCAAGACGTCCCGTTGAATTGGCAGGTAAAGATATCGCGGGCGTGGTCGGGCGCCACCTCGACCAGATGCAGCGCCTGAACCTGCCCCAAAAGCGGCAGGCCCATGTCCCAGCTCATTGCCAGGATTCTCTCGGTCTGTTCACGGGTCAAATTGAATGACATGGTGACATGAGGCGTCCACAAACCTGGTGCGTAGTACGTGCGCATGGATTTTCGCTGGTCGCGACACAGCTCAAGCGCCTCCCGGTGGCGGGCCAGCAGCGCCATCGAGGGCGTCACGCCCAAGAAGACCACATTTTCCCAGTTCACGAACAGGCCTACATGGGAGAGCTGGACAGGAAATGAAGAAGTCTCGCGAGCATAGACCACGGTTTTTTGGTAACATGCGTCGGCATCGAAATGGTCGGCATCGTACACAGCCAGAGAAATGTGGGGGCGATAGCCTGCGGCAGCCAGCGGTGAGGGCAGGTTGGCGCCGGAGAAACGGCGCCAGATCGAGCGGATTGCCGCCTCGGTTTCGGGATCGAAAATGAGTTCAAAAACGTACGCCATCGCGTGCTCCTTTCAATTGCTCATGGCTGCCAGATAACGCATGATTACGCCATGCACGATCTGTTCGATGGGAGATTTGTCGTCGATGAGGATGGGGCCGTCGCTCGGGGCGAGACGGGCGTGCGGGGCGTAGCGACGGGCGATTTCGGCCAGGATAGGCTCGGGCAGGGCCGCCGTATTGGCCCGGAAATCATCCAGCGAAGCTGGGCGGCGGGTAGCGACCACCAGGCTGTTGCCCAGGCCCTCTCCGGAATCGACTTCATCCAGCACGAAAACCGAGGGGAAAACCTGCGTCATGGTGGCGGCCAGAGCGTCCACCAGGGCGTAATCGTCGGCAGTGCGTCCGATATTGATGGCCACCACGCCGTTGGACGTCAGATGAGCGGCCACTTCAGCGAAAAATTCGACGGTGGTGAGATGAAAGGGAATGTAGGGCGGGCGATAGGCGTCGATGACGATGAGATCGTACCGGCCCGCACCATGGTTTAGAAAATAGCGCCCGTCCTGGGCGACAGGCCGCAGATTGGACTCAGTCATGTCGAAATAGCGACGTCCAGTCTCGATGATGGCGGGATCCAGCTCGACGCCATCGATGGGGATGGGGCCATAGGCCAGACTGGCCAATTTAGCCACCGTTCCCCCAGCCAGACCGATAATCAACATACGCTTCACATCCTCCGGATGAACCGGGGCGGGGGCGAAATAGGGAGCGATGAGAAATGCGTCCCAAATGCCATCGGCCAGCAGCATATCGGGCCGATAAACTGAATGCACGCCCGCTCCCTCGTTCAGCTTGAGCAGCATCTCGGGCCCGTTGCGGACAACGCGGATGTAGTTGTAGAGGGATTCCTGTTCGTAAACCGTATCGGGCTCGACATGGATGGGAGCGGACGGCCACAGCAAGAGCGCGGCCAGCGCGCCCCAGGCGACTCCCAGGGCCAGGGCCCGCCAACGGGCGATACGCGCCAGCCCCAACGCGCTCAAACCCAAAAGCAGCATCCCCAGAACGATGAAGGTGCGGCGCGTGCCGATATTGGGAATCAGCAGCACGGGCGCAAAAACGCCCAGGATCGAGCCCGCGGTGGAGAGGGCGTAAACATTGCCCGACACCCGCCCCGCATCCTCACTGCCCGCCACCAGCAGCCGGATGATAAATGGGCTGACCATGCCCAGCAAAATAACGGGGGCGGCAAAAAGAAGCAGCACCGCGACAAAAGCTCCCAGCAAAATGGCGGCGTCGAAAACCTGGAAGACGCCCGCTGTCATTCGCAGGATGGGTCTGGCAAAAACCGGCGTCAGGCCCACCAGAAATGCGGCCATCCCGGTGAGGGTGAGCAACACCCGGGCCTGGGGATGGCGATCCGCCACACGCCCGCCCAGCCAATAACCCACTGACAGATACAGCAAAATCAGAGCGATGAGGCTGGCCCAGACCAGGATGGAATTGCCGAACCAGGGGTCCAGCAAGCGGCTGGCGCTGAGTTCCACCCCCAGGCTGACAAATCCAGCGGTGAAGGCGATGAGATAAAGAAATGGACGACGCACAAGAATCTTCTGGATTTCGAACTTCGGTCGTGTATTTTCGAGCAACGGAGAAGGACGGAAAAAATTATCCATACATGATACAATGAATTTCCGAAAACAGCATAACTTGTAAGAATCACGTAAGGATTCCCGGATATCCTGTAATCACTGGCCGATTAATTCTTACACCACTTGAGGGACAGCATTATGCCCAACCGATACCCCAAAATCCCATCCTCTGAAATTACATCCGAACATCACTATCGTTCCCGACGCCGATTTTTGAAGGGCGCCGGCGTTGTGGCTATGGCCGCAGTGCTGGCGGCTTGCGGCGTACCCGGCACAGGCGGTGAAAAAGACGCCTCCGCCCCCGCTTCAGGCCTGTCTCTTATACACATCTGACGCTGC
>WGCR01000309.1 GCA_015493675.1 Anaerolineae bacterium | reverse complement strand
GTATCCCACACAACGCTTTGCCACGAAGGCGCGAAGGTTTAAGAAGACACGAAGAAAACCTTCTATTTTTTCCTTCGTGTCTTTGTGCCTTCGTGTCTTTGTGGTTTTTGCCTCGTTATGAAAGGGTAGGTGTATAGTTACAAATCAACATGGTTTTCACTTTAATCATTACTCATTGATCATTGATTCGGCATAGTGCAACCCAAGTGCGTTTCACATCGCCACTCTCAACGAGGAGAAGTCAGATGACCCCCATTTATCCCGTTATTCTCGCCGCAGCCCGTACACCCGGCGGCAAGTTGGGCGGCGCGCTTAGCAACACGCCCGCCCCCAAATTGGGTGCGCACGTCATCCGAGCGGTGGTCGAACGCTCGGGCATCGATCCCGCTCAGGTCGAGGAAGTCTTCATGGGCCAGGTCATCCCTGCCGGCGCCGGCCAGGCCCCGGCCCGCCAGGCAGCCATCCACGGCGGATTGCCCCCCTCCGTGGGTGCGGTCACCATCAACAAAGTATGCGGCTCGGGCCTGCGCGCTGTCATGTTCGCAGCCAGCGGCATTCGCGCCGGAGATGGACAGCTTTACGTGGCCGGAGGCATGGAAACCATGAGTCTGGGGCCCTACATGCTGCCAAAAGCCCGCTTTGGCTATCGTCTGGGCAACGGCGAGCTGGTGGACGCCACCGTACACGACGGCCTCATGGACCCCTTCCATCACATCCACATGGGCAACGAGGCCGAATGGATCGCCCGCACCTACCACATCACCCGCGAGATGCAGGATCAATTCGCCTATCAAAGCCACATGCGGGCGGCTGCGGCCACCGAGGCGGGCGCATTCAAGGACGAAATCGTCCCCATCACCGTGCGGCAGAAGCGTAAAGAGATCGTGGTGGACAAGGATGAACCCATCCGTCCAGACACCAATCTGGAAGCCCTGGCCCGGCTGCGGCCCGCGTTCGAGGAAGGCGGCACGGTCACCGCGGGCAATGCGCCCCCCATCTCCGACGGCGCAGCCGCAGTCGTCCTCTCCCACCCAGACTATGCGAAGCAAAACAGCCTGACACCTCTGGCCCGCATCATCGGCTACACCTACGCAGCGGTGGAACCCATGAAAGTCTTCACGGCCCCGCCCCACGCCATCCGCCGCCTGATGACCCAAATCGGCTGGAGCCTGGCGGATGTCGATCTCTTTGAGCTGAACGAGGCCTTCGCAGCCCAATCGCTGCAAAATATCATCGAACTGGGCCTGGACCCGGCCAAAGTCAATGTCAACGGCGGCGCCATCGCCCTGGGGCACCCCCTGGGAGCCAGCGGCGCCCGCGTGCTCACCACCCTCATCTACGCCCTGCGCGCTCGCGGCGGCCATCGCGGGGTCTGCGCCCTGTGCCTGGGCGGCGGCGAGGCCGTGGCCATGGCCATTGAGCTGCCGTGATGATTAGGCGCTTAACACATTGAGCAAGAAAATATCTCACGCAAAGCCGCCAAGGCGCTAAGCTTTTCTGGTTCAACCGGATTTTGTGGGGTGTTCCGACCTCCGGGAGGTGGACGGGTAGCTTTTGGCTTGACCAGACGCTTTTCGTCCACCTCCCGGAGGTCAAAAAGCAGTCAACCCCCTGAAATCCAAAAGAGCCGCTTTTCTTTGCCTCTTTTTCCTTGGCGGCTTTGCGACTTTGCGTGAGACAAAAACTTGCCCCCTCCATGCTTTATGACAACCAAACTTCCTATCGCCATCATTCTCCCTCACGCCGCGCTGGATATCCCGCCCGAATTCGAGGGGCGGCTGGCTCTGGATGAACGGGACATCTTCAATGAGGCCGATGTTTACACCGATCTCATTTTTGATTTTCGGGACCGGGTGACGCACTGGCTGCGTTTTCCCTACGCCCGCGCCCTCATCGACGTGAACCGGCCCGATGACCCGGCCATGCTCAAACGCGTGGGAGACGGTGTGGTCAAGGACATAACCAGTTATGGGCGACCGGTGTTCAAACCGGGGCTGCACCCTGATCTGGCCGAGGAGCGGGCGATCGTGGGGCGCTATTGGATACCCTGGCATGAACGTCTGGACGCCATCGCCGCCGACCCGGATGTGAAGCTGGTCATCGATGCGCACAGCATGGCCGCGCGCGGCCCCAAAAAATACGATCCGCAGGAGAAAATGCGCCCGCGGGCCTGCGTTTCCAACCTGGGCGACGCCACAGGACGGGCCAACGGGTACTCCGGCACGACCATGCCGGTGGAACCGTTGCATTTCCTGGGCGAGGAAGTGGGGCGGCGCTTCGCGCGCCTGAACGCATTATGTGCGTACGCAGACCCGGGGCCGGTGGTTCTCAACACGCCCTACCGCGGCGGCTGGGATTTGAAGGCGCATGGGTTGGAAAGTCGCCAACCCTGGGCCATGATCGAGGTGAGTCGGGCCATGTACATCGGGCGCCAAGATGAAAACAGCCCGGTCCAGCCGCCGCGCATGGCTGAAATCGAACGCTTGCGCGAGGCTCTGTGGGAGGCTATCGCGGCGCTGTATTTGCAACTGGAGACCGCCACTGAGGCTAAAGCCGTCGAGCTATAAACTAGACATTATCGGAAATAACTCACTGCGAGATGGACTCTCCGATTTTGCTCAATCATGCTCGGATCGATGATT
>WGCR01000308.1 GCA_015493675.1 Anaerolineae bacterium | reverse complement strand
GCTCTTGAAGCCATATTTGTCATCCAGCAGGCCGAAAACAACCACGAATGTGGCGCCGACCAGCAACCCCAACCAGCGAAAGGCCTCGTTGGGATCGGTGGTGGCGGGCAGCCAGGCTGCGGGCAGAACCCGCACCAGCAGATTGGCCCCCGCAAATCCGCCGTAAATCGCCACGCCCCCCATGCGGGGAATAGTCCCCGAGTGTCGTCGTCTGCCGCCGGGCCGATCCACCATATCCCATCGCCGCGCCGCCCACATGCTGATAGGAACCAGCGCCAGGGTGACAAGGAAGGCAATAGCCAGGATCAACAGATAGATCACAATAGTCGTGAAGTTCAGTGATCAGTAAGCAGTAAACGGTAAGTCGTGGCGCTGCCCCCAGGCCGACTGCTTACTGACCAACCGATTACTGCTTACTGTATTTGCTTGCTCACGGATTGATGCGCCCGAGCACCCGCGGAAAGGCGATGGCCTCGCGCACGCTCTTGACGCCAGTAATCCAGGCCACTGTGCGCTCCAGGCCCAGGCCGAAGCCGCTGTGGGGCGCGGAGCCATATTTTCGCAGATCGTGGTACCAGTCGAAAGCATCTTCGGGCAGGCCCTGGGCATGGATGGCCGCCAACAGCTTCTCGGGATCACTCATGCGTTCGCTGCCGCCGGTGATCTCGCCATAGCCTTCCGGCGCCAGCAGGTCGGCGCTGAGGCACACCTCGGGGCGGTCGGGATCGGGCTCCATGTAGAAAGCTTTGGCCTGCGTGGGGTAGTGGGTGACAAAGACGGGCTTGTCGAACTGGCTGGCGATGTAGGTCTCGTGGGGAGCGCCGAAATCATCCCCCCAGGTCATAGGCTGCAAGGGCTCATCCTTGGGCGGCACTGTCACGCCCGCGGCAGCCGCCTCGTTGATCATCTTTACGGCGTCGTCGTAATGCAGCCGCGGGAAAGGCGCAATCACGTTTTCCAGCGTCGAAACATCCCGGCCCAGCAATTTCAGCTCCTCTCTCCGCTCTTTCAGCGTGCGTTGCACGATGTAGGAGACGAACTGCTCCTCGATCTCCAGCAGCTCATTCAATCCACAGAACGCGATTTCCGGCTCCACCATCCAGAATTCCTGCAAATGGCGGCGGGTCTTGGATTTTTCAGCCCGGAAGGTGGGGCCGAAGCAATAGACTTTGCCGAAGGCAAAAATGTTCGCCTCGTTGTAAAGCTGCCCGGTCTGGGCCAGATAGGCGGGCTGGCCGTGATAATCGATCTCGAACAGGGTGGTGGTGCCCTCGCCCGCCGCGGGCGTGAGGATAGGCGTATCCACATTCAGGAAATCGTGATCATCCAGCCAATCGCGGATGGCGCGGATGATGGTAGCCCGCACCCGCTGAATGGCCCACTGCCGATCGCTGCGCAGCCACAGATGACGGTTGTCCAGCAGAAATTCGACGCCGTGCTCCTTGGGGGCGATGGGGTAGGGCTCGGCCAACTGCACGATCTCGATATCCTGGATGTCCATCTCGTAGCCGCCGGGCACGCCGGGGGCCCGATCATCAGCCTTGATCTCGCCAGTGAGGATGATGGAGGACTCGGTCGTCAGTTTTTTGACCTGAGCAAATTTCTCATCTCCCAGATTGGGGCGAAAAGCCACAGCCTGGAAGATGCCGCTGCCATCCCGCACCCGCAGGAAGTTGATTTTACCTTTGCCTGTCTTGCGTTTGAGCCAGCCGCGCACGGTGACGACCTGGCCTACATGATTTTTTGCATCGTTAATTGTGATGATGGGGGGCATGATGTCTCCTCGACAGAATCAAATGATACTGAGATTATAGCATGGGATGTCGCTGAAAGCATGTTATAATGAAAATCGAATGCGCTTTGTACGAATCGTCGCCATTTTTTGCATTTTTCCACTTTGAATTTTACATTATCCGTCATGCCCGCAAAAATCATCCTTAATCCCTATTCCAATCGCTGGGGGGCCGGAAAAAAGGCTCCCGAAGTGCAGCGTATTCTGACAGGCCTGGGGTATGACTTCGATTTGGTGCAGACCGAAGGTCCGGGCCACGGCGTCGAACTGGCCCGTGAGGCCGTGGCGCAGGGCTTCGATCCCGTCGTGGCCGCGGGCGGCGATGGCGCTATCAGCGAGGTGGTCAACGGCATGGTGGGGGAGCAGGATCGGGCGGGGGCGACGCTGGGC
>WGCR01000307.1 GCA_015493675.1 Anaerolineae bacterium | reverse complement strand
GTACCAGGAGTTGTTCAGACGAAAACGCGGCCAGGCAGCGCTGATGACGGATGGCATAGCGCCCGGGCGCAGAACTGCGCGCGGGCGCAGGATGTTGCGGGCAGACCAGAATCAGCCCCTCATCCGCAGGGAACTCCTCCCGCAGATTCACCAGCCTGGTCTCGGGATGCAGCCCCTGGGAAAAAGCATCGGTTGGGCACACGCGCACACAGACGCCGCACCCCACGCAGGATGCAGCATCCAGCATGGGCAGAGGCTGCGCTCCCATCGCCAATTGAATCGCGCCAACAGGGCAATGATCCACGCACAGCGTGCAACCAGCCTGCCGGTGCCGGACGTTGACGCAGCGATCCGGGTGGAGGCCCGGGGGCGTCAAATCGAAAGTGAGTAAATCGGACATGCACCAAAGTATACCCCCAGAGACGCAGCTTCTCAAACCATTCCATCAGGGCGGGTGCGTTCTCCAATTGGGCGCACTGGCCGAATAGAATTTGATTCTGGGGGGAGTTCCGCCACATGGAGTTCCTTTGTAACTGCTAACGTGGCCTTGTTCGCTCGACACGGATAGGAGGAAACACGGATAAAATCTTTTTTGAATAACCTCGTGTCTTCGTTTCCTTCGTGTCTTCGTGGCAAAAGAGGACGATTGGGGCCGACTACCTTATCCTTTCCTGCGGTCAGGACAGGCCTGCGAGGACGGCAGGATGTTTGAAAACGATGAGACAATCGTCAGCGTCGGCCGACGAGCGTGATGTATCCGGGATGCAAACTTCGCCATCGGCTCTCTTCACTTTTGTGGGACGATACAACAGGGATTACAATCTGTTCGCGGCCGCAGTCATCCCTGCCAGAACGCTTTCAGCCTTGAATCCGGGCCAGCCGGCCCCAGACGATGCCGGGCGAGAAAACCAACCATACATTCAGACTCTGGAGGTCACATTCAAATGAATCTCAAAGCAAAGAAACTTGCGTTGCGAATGCTGGTGCATGGCGTTTATATTGTTGGCGCAGGAAAAGGCGAGGACGCCATCGCCAACGGCGTCACCTGGCTCACCCAGGCATCATTCGAGCCCCCCTTGATCATGGCCGCCATCCGCGTCGATGGACGTCTGCATGACGCCATTCAGCGCACCGGCGCTTTTTCTGTCAACATGGTAACGAGAGATCAACAGGACATGGTGCAAACCTTTTTCAAACCGGCAGAGACGCGCGGCCATACCATCAATGGCTATGCCTTTGAACCGGGCCCGATCACCGGCTCCCCCATTTTCCCAGATGCGCCCGCCTGGTTCGAGGTGGAGGTGCGCCACAGCTTTCACGGCGGCGATCACACTGTCTTTATCGCCGAAGTCGTCGAGGCGGGCGTGCGCAATCCCCGGGCAACACAACTGGCTCTGCACGACACCTCCTGGCAGTATGGGGGCTGATCCCATGTCGATCATCCTGCATATCACCCGTAAAGAGAGCTGGGAGCAAGCCCGGGCCGCAGGGGTATACCGGGGCGATACGCTGGCCAGCGAGGGCTTCATCCACTGCTCTCCGCCTGAGCAGATCGTGGCCGTGGCCAATCGCTTTTACCGCGGGCAAACGGGCCTGGCGCTGTTGGTCATCGACCGCGCCCGCGTGCAGGCCCCGGTGCGGGATGAAAACCTGGAGGGAGGAGAAACGCTGTTCCCGCACATCTACGGGCCGCTGAATCTGGACGCGGTGGTGGATGTCATCGATTTTCCGCCGCGGGCCAATGGCGGATTTTCGGCGCCGAGGATAGGATAATAGGATAGAACGCAGAAAGAGCGGAAAAAGCTGATTTTCGCAGATGAGAAAAAGATAGCTATCTCACGCAAAGCCGCCAAGGCGCAAAGTTGAAAAGGTGGGATTCGCCGCTGATAACGCGGATCGGACAGATGGACGCGGATAAAATCAGAAAAATCCGCGAGGATCAGCACAATCAGCGTCATCCGCGGCGAATCAACAGGTGAAAAGGATAGCTATCTCACGCAAAGCCGCTAAGGCGCAGAGGTTGATACAAGGGCAAACTCGACCTCCCGGAGGTGGGTGCAAAGACGGGCGTAGAAGCCAATGTCTCGATATAAGCGCCAAGCGGCAAGCAGCCAGCAGGTGATCCCCCGCCTCCGGGAGGTCTGCGCGAGTAAAAAGACACGAAGCCCATCGTTCTGACCCAAGCCGCTCTCTCCCTATCCCCCGATCGTCAGCGGGCACTGCCAGCCGGGGGCGTTGGGCGCGGTTTGGATGATCAGGATCATCTCATCGGGCAGAGAGCCGTCATCCGGCGGACCCATCTCGGTGAGCATGGCGAAGTGGTGATACTCGGGTTGGAGCGTCTTGCCGGTGCGGAACGGTGACGGCAGGTCATCCTGGGTGCGGATGGCCTCAGGGGGATAAAGGCCCAACACAATGTAGGGACGATCCCCGGCGGGAAATTCGTATTCCCCTGCCAATACCCAACGCAGCACGCCATCTTCGGCGTGATTCACAGCCAGCCGGGTGAGGGTCAGCTCGATGGGCGGGGCAGCGGCGGCGTCCGGGTTGCGGCATTGGCCCGGATCGAAATCGAAGGCGAGGTCTTTCATG
>WGCR01000306.1 GCA_015493675.1 Anaerolineae bacterium | reverse complement strand
CTTACATCCTGTCCAAACCCATCGAAAGCCAGGGCTGGCGACCGGCGGAGATCATCCACAGCAGTTTCGAGAGCCTGGTGAACGTCCTGACGGGCCTGGCCACGCTTTTGATCCAATTCGTCATCGTAGTTGTACCGATCTTGCTCATCCTGCTGCTGCCCCTGGCGCTGATCATCTGGCTCATTCATCGCTGGCAAAAACATCGCCTGTCAAAAGATAAGGCGGATGCAGCGGAATGACGGGGAAGGCCCCTGTCATTCCACCCGTTTGAACAACGAGAAGCCGACAAACAACGCTATTTCATGAGTCCTCCGGTCTTTGACAATCCGGGGGACTTTTCGTATCATCAGTGTTTGCATCCCCAGCATTTTTTTCGCTCCTCAAAGTCTCAGATTATGCTTCGAAAACTCTGGCAAGAATGGCTGCGCATTTCCAAACATATTGGCAGTTTCAATGCGCGGGCCTTGATTACACTGATATATTTCACATTACTGGCTCTTTTTGGCCTTCCCGCCCGTTTTTTCTCCGATCCTCTGGATATGAAAAAACGTCCCGGGCAAAGCGCCTGGCTACCACGCGCTACTCGCGATCTGGATATAGATTCAGCGAAACGACAGGGCTAAACTATCACCTCTGCAAATAACGAGCATCGATTCATATGTACATACTTGGCATCTCCTGCTTTTACCACGATAGCGCTGTCGCTTTGATCCAGGATGGCGAACTCATCGCCGCATCCGATGAAGAGCGCTTCAGCCGCATCAAACACGATAATGGCTTTCCTCACCACGCCATCCAGTTTTGCCTGAATCAGGCGGGCATCGAGCCTGGCGATCTGGATTACGTGGTGTTTTATGAAAAGCCGTTACTGAAATTCGATCGTATCCTGCGCTCGGGCCTGGCCACTTTCCCCAAATCCTGGCTGGCCTTTCGCGAGGCGCTCATCACATGGATGAACGAAAAGCTGTGGATCAGGGCGTTACTGCAAGAAGCGTTGCCGGACGTATCCAAAGATCGCTTTTTGTTTGTGGAGCATCATCTTTCCCACGCGGCCAGCGCCATGTTCACCTCACCCTTCGAAGAGGCGGCTATCGTGACGCTGGATGGCGTCGGCGAATGGACGACCACCACCATCGGCAAGGCCACTGCTGACTGGACGGGCCAGGGCGTCAACCGCATCGATTTGCTGGAAGAAACCCGTTTTCCACACTCGCTGGGCCTGCTCTATTCGGCCTTCACAGCATTTTTGGGCTTTCGGGTCAATAATGGCGAATACAAAGTCATGGGCATGACGCCCTATGGCGAGCCCCGCTACATCGATCTGGTGGAGAAAGTCATCGATGTGCGGGAGGACGGCTCCTTCTGGCTGGATATGTCCTATTTCGACTTTCATTATTCCGCCACTCGCACCTTCAGCGATAAGTTTATCGAGCTTTTCGGCGAACCACGCAAGCCCGAATCGGAATTTTTCACCCTCACCACCCATCCCGACAAGGATTATCCCGGCTGGAGCGACGCCGCGGCCAAACAGAACCAGCACTACGCCGACATTGCCGCCAGCATTCAGCGCGTCACCGAAGAAACCATCCTCAAGATCGTCCGGCATGCCCATGAACTCTCTGGCAGCAAGAATCTGGCCATGGCCGGGGGCGTGGCGCTGAACTCCGTAGCCAATGGCCGCATCCAGCGCGAAGGACCATTCGAAAACATCTACATTCATCCCGCAGCGGGTGATAATGGCGGCGCCCTGGGCGCTGCGCTGTATGCGTATCATGTACTGTTAAACCAGCCCCGCAAATTCGTCATGGAACACGCCTATTGGGGACAATCCTTCTCCGAAGGAGAAATCAAAGATTTCCTGGAGAATGCAGACATTCCCTATGAATATGTCGAGGATGAAGATGCGTTGACGCAGCGGGTGGCCAACGCCCTGGTCGACGGCCAGGTGGTCAGCCTGTATCAGGGCCGGACAGAGTGGGGGCCGCGAGCATTGGGCAACCGCTCCATCCTGGCGGATCCGCGGCGGGCGGAGATGAAGGAGATCGTCAACACCAAGATCAAGTTCCGCGAACCTTTCCGCCCCTTCGCGCCGGTAGTGCTGGAGGAGGCCGCCAGCGAGTATTTCGAGATCGAAGCGCCCGAAAAGCAGTTCATGCCCCGGTTCATGTTGATGGTGGCGCCGGTCAAAAAAGACAAATGGGATGTGATCCCCGCCACCACCCATACCGGCGGCAGCGGACGCCTGCAAACCATCCGCGAGGAATGGAATCCCCGCTATTACAACATCGTCAAACATTTCGGCGAGGCCACTGGCGTGCCCGTGGTGTTGAACACCAGCTTCAACCTGCGTGGCGAACCCATCGTCAATTCCCCGGCCAACGCCTATAACACATTCAGCAACAGCGGCATCGATCTGTTGGTGCTGGATAAATTCTTCGTTCGGAAGAAGAAACAAGTCCGGAGTAACAGCCATGATTAAACGCCTGGGCATTATCGGCGAACTTTTCCAGTTTTTATGGGATCAGAAATTGTACTGGATGATCCCCATGATCGTGATCATCGTGCTGGTCATTGCTATCAGCCTGCTGGGACAGACAACTGCGGTGGGGCCCTTCATCTACACCCTGTTCTAAATCCCCGCACAGCGATTGGTCACATTGGAAAGGATGCATTATACTTTAATAGAAGATGAAGATCTGCTAACTTTCTGGCGTTATTCTCTCATTTATTGAATTTATTTTCGCCCGGAAAGTTGCGCCCAATTATCAAATTCATCATTCAGGAAACCTTATGGCGAAGAGCGACCGCGACAAAGTCCTCGAAAGCACCCTGGCAACCATCAACAAACGCTTTGGCGAAGGCGCCATCATGAAACTTGGCGACGCCACCGCCCTGGAAATCGAAGCTATCCCCACCGGATCGCTGTCGCTGGATGCTGCTATCGGTGTGGGCGGGATGCCGCGCGGTCGGATCATCGAAATTTTTGGCCCCGAATCGTCTGGCAAGACAACGCTCTGTCTGCACACCATCGCCGAAGCCCAGAATCTGGGCGGCATCTGCGCCTTTGTGGATGTCGAACACGCCCTGGATCCGGCGTACGCCCGCAAAATCGGCGTGGATGTGGATGCGCTTTACATCTCCCAGCCCGACACCGGCGAACAGGCTCTGGAAATCGCGGAGGCGCTGGTGAGGTCTGGCGCGGTGGACGTTGTCGTGGTGGATTCAGTTGCAGCCCTGGTGCCACGCGCTGAAATCGAAGGTGAGATGGGCGACAGTCACATGGGATTACAGGCCCGGCTGATGAGTCAGGCCATGCGCAAGCTCAGCGGCGTCGTCAAACAAACCAACACCGTTCTGATTTTCACCAATCAATTGCGCCAGAAAATCGGCGTGATGTTTGGGAATCCGGAAACCACGCCAGGCGGTATGGCCCTGAAGTTCTACACATCAGTCCGTCTCGATATTCGCCGCATCCAAAGTCTGAAATCCAGCGGCGAAGCCATCGGCAATCGCACCCGCGTGACCGTGAAAAAGAACAAAGTGGCTCCTCCCTTCAAAAAAGCTGAATTCGACATCATGTTCAATGAAGGGATATCCCGGTCCGGCGAAGTCTTGGACCTGGCGGTCGAAAATGACATCATCACGAAACGGGGCTCCTTCTACAGCTACGAAGGCGCCAGATTGGGCCAGGGGCGTGAAAACGCCAAAACATTCCTGAGGGCGAATCCAGATCTTCTCTCTGCCATCGAGGATCAATTGCGGGCGTTGATGGGGCTTCCTCCCCGTCCCCGTCCGGCATCCGAAGCGTAAAGCTGGTTCTCATTGGCTCGCTATCCCCGCGGGGATGGCCAAATTCCATGCGCAACGCGTATGGCAAGTGATCTGTGGAATTCAGTCCTTCTGATTCTGAATTATTTTTACCATAATCTGTCGCGGGCTCCTGTCAGAGAGCGCCGATCAGATCGGCATTGGCTCCAACAGCAGAGCCGGTAACGACGATCATCCGCACAATCACTTTGCCTGGCGTTGCATCCTCCGGATCGCAGCGCTTTTTTATTTCCATGTCAGGCATCATCACTCGGCTGGTCTACCAGAAGCGTAACAAAAATCGGGTCAGCATTTTTCTTGATGACGCCTACGCATTTTCCCTGCCCGATATTCTGGCTTCCTCCCTGCAGCTCGGCCAGCATCTGGATGATGAGACCATCGCCCGTTTGCAGGCGCAGGATAACCGCCAGCGGGCCATGGACAAGGCGCTGCGGTTGCTGGCCCGCCGCCCTCGCTCTCAACACGAGATCGACGAAGCTCTGAAACAGGCGGACTACACCCCCGATATCCGGGAGCAAGTCATCGCCCGACTCATCGAGATGGCCTATCTGGATGATCGGGAATTCGCCCGCTGGTGGGTGAGCAACCGCACCCAATTCAACCCTCGCAGCATCCGCGCACTGCAACAGGAACTTTATCAAAAAGGCCTGCCGGCATCCATTATCGCCGAGGCGCTGGCTCATCTGGACGATGAAACGCTGGCCATCGCCGCGGGCCAAAAACGATCTTATCGCTGGCGACATCTCGCCCGGGCGGATTTTGATAAAAAGATGCTGGGGCATCTCCAGCGTCGGGGATTTTCCTATCCCGCCGCCCGTTTTGCAACCGACCATCTCCGGGAACAGCTTCTGCTGGAAGACGCAACGGACAACATCGGCGATCCTGACTGAACCCTGTTCCGCTCTCCATTTCATAACGCATCTCTCCCCTCAGGAAAAGAAAACCATGCAACCGATTTTCATCATCTTCGCCGTCGTGATCGGCCTGATCATTGGCGTGGCAGGGGGCTACTTCCTCGGCGTCTGGAACAAACAGCGCCAGGATGCCGAAAAAATGGCTTCCGCCCAACAACAGGCCGAACGCATCATCAGCGAAGCGAAAGACAAAGCGCTGAAGTACGAACTGGAAGCAAAAGACAAAGCCATCGCCATGCGCAACGAGGTCGAAGCGGAAATGACCCGTCGACGCCGGGAATTAACCCGGCTGGAAGAACGGGCGCAACGGCGCATGGACCAACTGGAACTGCGCTCCGAAAACCTGGAAAAACGCGAACAACGTCTGAATCAGCGCCAGAGCAGCCTGGACAGGCGCACAGCACAACTGGAAAAAGCAGAAACAGAGTATCAGGCGGAGCTGGAGCGCATCGCCAGCATGACCCAGGACGAAGCCCGCGAAGAATTGCTCCGTCGCATCGAATCTCAGGCTCGCAGCGACATGGCACGCATCATCCGCCAGGTGGAAGCTGAAATTGCCGAATCCGCAGACCGCCGCGCTCGGGAAATCGTCACCCTCTCCATCGAACGATTGGCCTCGGAGATCGTGGCCGAGAGCGTCGTCACCGCCGTGCCCCTGCCCTCTGATGACATGAAAGGCCGCATCATCGGCCGCCAGGGCCGCAACATTCGCGCCATCGAAGCCGTAACCGGCGTAGACCTGGTGGTGGATGACACCCCCGAGACCATCATCATCTCCAGCCATGATCCGATCCGCCGCGAAGTGGCCCGCCGCGCCCTGACCAAACTGGTGCAGGACGGACGCATTCACCCCGCCCGGGTGGAAAAAGAGGTTCAGAAGGCCCAGGATGAGGTGGATCGCATCATCCGCGAAGCGGGCGAAGAAGCCGCCTATCAAACCGGCTTCCAGGGACTGCATCCCGAATTGCTGAAACTGGTGGGACGGTTGAAATTCCGAACCAGTTATGGTCAGAACCAATACTACCACGCCATCGAAACCAGCCATCTGGCCGGGCTGATGGCTGCGGAACTGCATGGCGATGTGCGGGCCGCCAAGATGGGCGGATTGCTACACGACATCGGCAAAGCGGTCAGCCACGAGATGGAAGGCCCGCACGCATTGGTCGGCGCGGACATCGCCCGGCGCTACGGCGTGCCCGAAAAGG
>WGCR01000305.1 GCA_015493675.1 Anaerolineae bacterium | reverse complement strand
TGGCGGGGCGGGTGGCGGTCGAGGCCGCAGGCAGGGGTGCGAAGAGGAGGTCGCCCAAGGTGCGGGCGGCCTGACGCAAGGGCTCGGAGAAGGCGTATGCGGGCCGGAACTGGACGCGGGCCACGTCCACCCGCGGGTCATCGGGGATCACCGCGGCCAGGGGCGGGGGCGCATCCAGCATCTGCGCCAGCGAGCGCATCACCTCCTCCGGCCCCAACTGCGAATCCCGCACCCGGTTGAGGACCAGGTGGATGCCCGAGAGGGGCACGGCGTGCCGTCCCGCCAGGGCCTGATGGGCCAGCCGCGTGGCCTCGCGGGCCGCGAGCAGGCCGTCGGGCGTGGCGGGCGTGACGATGAGCAAGGTGTTGGCCGCAGCGATGGCGGGCGCGGCCAGCTCGGGCGAGGACACGTCGAGCACGACCACCGCGTAGCCGGCATGGGCCGCGGTGTTGGCCAGCGCGGGCAGGCCCGTGGCCGGGGACATGGCGTCGGGCAGGTAGCGGTCCAGCGCGGCCTGGTCGGGGAAACCCGCCAGCACGTCCAGGACGTCGTACTGGCGCACGGCCAGGCGCAGGCCCTCGGGCGTGGGGTTTTGTAACCAGTCCAGGAGATTGGGCTCGGGCCGCTTGAAGCCCAGGCGCAGGGGCAGGACGTCGGGCGCACCCAGGCCCGTCAGCAGGGTGGGAAGGCGGCGTTCGGAGGCCTCCAGGGCCAGAGCTGCGGACAGGGTGCTCTTGCCCACGCCCCCTTGCAGGCTCCACACCGCGATGCAGCGCCAGCCCACCATGGCCGCGCGGTGGCCGTTCTGTTGTAGCAGGCTGGACGCGGCGCTGACGCGGTGCAGGTGCTGTTGGGCCGAGAGAGTCTCGTAGATGCGGCCCGCCAGCTCGGGCAGGTTGACCTCGCCCGCGAGCACTTGCTGCACGGGCGGCAGTTCGCTGACCGCGGCCGTGACCGAGGGTGGCGTGTCCGCGGGCAGGATGACGAAGACCGCGCCCTCGTAGCCGGAGAGGGCGGCGGCCAGGGCGTCGAAGTCGGGGAAGACCTCGGCCAGGACCAGGAGGGCGTCGGGGTGCAGGGTCAGCTTGTAGCGGGCGTCGGCCGCGGAGGTGGCGGTGGCCAGGACGCGGAAGCGGGAGTACGCGCTGAACGCGGCCACCAGGGGCCCGGCCCGGTCGGGAGGCGCGGCCAGGAGCAGGCTGATGGGGCTAGACGATGCTGTTGTGTTCACGCCCCAGCTCATGGCGTTTCCTCCTCGATGGGCGGCAGGGGCAGGAGTTCGTTGAGGCTGAGGCCGTTGCTGGCCAGGGGGGCCGCGTCCTGGGGCATCAGGTACAGGGTGAGCGCATCCTTCTCCGCATTGAGCGCGGCCAGGAGTTCGACGGGAGAGACGTAGAGAACTTGAGCATCCTCGAAGTCGGGGGCGATGGCGTGGGTCAGGTCGTCGAAAGCGGCACGATCCATTGGTCGTGCAGTCGGTTGGTCGTCTGGTCGCGTGGTCTCCTCGTCGAGGATGAGATCGGTCTCAGCGGGAAGGGTTTGGGTGATGGGAATGTATGCGATCGGATAGGGCTCGATGGGGGCGGCCAGGAGGATGACGCCTTCGTTCGCGGGTGCGCTGCTGCGTCCGGGCGACGCGGTCAGGCCCGAGGGTTCGCCGTCGCTAACGGTCATTTGGGCGGTGACAGGAGCGCCTGCCCTGAGCGAAGCCGAAGGGTCTGGTTTCGCCTGAAACTCGGGGCTGACGTAGAGCACCCGCAGGTCTTCGATGACGGCCTTGGCGAAGAGCTCGCCGTCCGCATCGGGCAGGGTGGCGACGACGCCGACGCGGGCGCCGGGCCGCAGCAGGCCCGCCAGGCCCCGGTCCCGCTTCACCCGCACGGCCACAGCCCGCTCGTCTGGCCCCAAACTCACGCCCGGTCCCAGGTGCTTGGGGCTGATGGGCTCGTCCTGGAAGCGGGCCACGGCCAGGGTCTGGCCGACCAGGGCTGCGGGGTCGCTGACCGCGTCGGGCGGGGCCTGGTCCGCGGGCAGGGTGCGCAGGGCCAGGTCTGCGGGCGTGAGTGCGGCGCCAGCGCCCAGGTCGCGGGCCGCGACGACGATATCGACGGTGTGCTCCGGCTCGGGCCAGAGGGCCAGGAGGATGAGGCCGAAGGTGAGCAGGCCGAGGAGAGCGGGTAACAGCAGGGATTTTCGTTTGGACATGGGCAAGGAAAATTGTCAATGGCTAATTGTCAATAGCGAATAGTCAAGTGGGGATTTGTGCTCACGTTTCACGTCTTCGCGCTTCACGTGATCGCAATCAGCGACGGGGCTGAATGAGGCGAGCGACAGGCAAACAAAAAGACGCCGCGCAAAAAGCGGGCGTCCTTTGCAATGGCGTTGGGATCAACGCATCCTATGGGCTATTGTGGCGGATGTTCGGGCCTCGGGCAATGGCGGGGTTGGAGATAGGCCCTAATAATTGTGTAAATAATTACTGAGCATTTAATCTGCAGACAGTGATCTTTTCAAGTTTTCATAAAAATCATTATCTAATGTACCTGCCACTTTTACAGGCTTGGCATTTTTCCACAAATCATCATAGTAATGCGAAAAAAAATCAACAATGTCAGGATGTCGAATAGCAATTTTACCAAGAATTACTTCTTCGTCATCAATAATCAAGAATCCAAAGCGGGGAGCTGAGTTTTCAGGAAAATCTTCAAAAATAGCGGTTTCGAAATATCTACCGCCTTGTTCTAGTAGTCGAACCATTTGCTCTTTGCGAGATTTTTTTCCGCAAAACATAATAATCTCACGGTGTTTTATTTTTCTACTGACTTTTTCAATCGTCCTTAAATATTTCTCTTGATCGCCTTCATCAAAAACAATAGTAGCCCTATAAGGGTTTTCCCATGTAATATCATCAATACTAGCTTTGGCTTCCTGAATTCGTCTTAACCATGTATTCAAATGATTCTTTATCTCTATCAAATTTTCTTATAATGCCATACGGTATGACAGTGGATAGCAGGTCCCTATATGTCAATGTAC
>WGCR01000304.1 GCA_015493675.1 Anaerolineae bacterium | reverse complement strand
CTCCTTGACCAGGAATCCAGACCATGCCCTACTGGCAACTCTTCTACCATTTCGTTTGAACGACAAAACATCGCCAGCCTCAGATTACTCCAGAGATTGAGGAGACAATCTACGAATTGGTGCGAACCAAAGCTATCGGCCTTGGCGGCGTCGTGTATGCAGTCGGAGGCTATCTTGACCATGTACATTTGGTCACATCCGTTCCGCCTCGTCTTGCCCTGGCGACCTTTGTCGGTAAGGTCAAAGGTAGTACGACGGCTCGATTCAACCAGCTCAATCTGTTACCCGCAAAGCTCTACTGGCAGGAAGAATATGGTGTGTTTTCCTTCGACGCCAAGAAGCTGCCAAATTTCATCGCTTACGTGAAGAATCAAAAGAGCCATCATGCTCAAAATACGGCGATCCCCGTGCTGGAACGGATCGCCCGAGGCGAACCTCGCCTGTTACGTGAATCCGGTCCTCTTTATCTTGTCGAAGACCAGCTCTGGCGAGAAGAGTTGCTTTCATTGGCAGAAGACTTCTAGCCCCATTCATGGGGCGTGGTTACGTAGCCCGGAGTCTTTAGCGCCGGGCATCCAAAACGACAAACCTCAACTACAGTTCCCCAACAACACTTATGGACATCACGCGAAATATCGAAAATATCTACCCCTTGTCGCCCATGCAGCAGGGCATGTTGTTCCACAGCCTCATGGCGCCCGAATCGGGCGTATACGTGGAGCAGCTCACCGCCCGCCTCACCGGCCCGTTGAATGTGGACGCGTTCCGCAAGGCGTGGCAAACTCTGGTCGACCGTCACAGCATCTTCCGCACAGCGTTCGTGTGGGAAGGCGTGGAGGAGCCCCTGCAAGTGGTCTACCGGAAGCTGGAGCTGCCGGTGCAGGTGGAGGACTGGCGCGGTCTCGGGCTTGAGGAGCAGGAGCGCCAGGTCTCGGATTTCCTCGATGCGGCGCGTCACCGCGGCTTCGATCTGGGGAAAGCGCCCCTGCTGCGGGTGCATCTCCTGCGGCTGGGGGATGAAAACTATCGCTTTGTGTGGACCTTCCATCACATCCTGTTAGATGGCTGGTCCTTCCCCATCGTTCTCAAAGAATTATTCATGCTTTACGAAGGATTCAGCCGCGGCATGACCCCGCGTCTGCCTCCTGCCCGACCCTACGCGGACTACATCGCCTGGATCAAAAAGCAGGATCGGGCCCAGGCCGAAACCTTCTGGCGCGCGATGCTCCACGGATTCAGCGCCCCCACGCCGTTGGTCATGGCCCGCCGCACCGATTTGATCACCGAGGCCGCCACCTACGACCTTCAATCTCTGGAACTCTCCTCCGCGACCAGCAACGCCTTGCGGGAACTGGCCCGAAAATATCAGCTCACCTTGAACACCTTTGTGCAGGGGGCGTGGGCTTTGCTCCTCAGCCGCTACAGCGGCGAGCAGGATGTGGTCTTCGGCGCCACCGTTTCGGGCCGCCCGCCCACGCTGCCCGGCTCCGAGCGGATGGTGGGCATCTTTATCAACACTCTGCCTGTGCGCACCCAGATTGACGACGACGCTCGCGCCTTCATCTGGCTGCAGCAGCTTCAGGCCCTGCAGGCCGAGATGCGCCAGTTCGAGTACAGCTCTCTGGTGGATGTGCAGGGCTGGAGCGATGCGCCCCGGGATCAACCTTTGTTCGAGAGCATCATCGTCTTCGAAAATTATCCCGTCGATCAGGCTATGGCCCAGCAGCGCAGCACACTACAGATCAGCGATGTGCACAGCTCTGAGCAGACCAATTATCCCCTGACTGTGGTGGCGGCTCCGGGCCAGGTCATCGGCATCCGCATTGCTTACGACACCCGCCAATTCCATCCCGAGGCCGTCCGGCGGATGCTCGGCCATCTGCAAACCATTTTGGATGCCCTGGCCCGTGATGTGGAACAGCCAGTGGGCGATCTGCCTCTGCTCACGCCCGAGGAGGAGCGGCAACTCCTGGTTGAGTGGAATGACACCGGAACTCCCTTGTCCTCTGAGGATGACCTCATCACTCTGTTCGAAAAACAGGCTGCTGCCACGCCCGAAGCGGTCGCACTCTGGTTCCGCGGCGAGACCATGAGCTATGCCGATCTGAACGCCCGCACCAACCAGCTTGCCCACGCCCTCATCGCCCGCGGGGTCGGGCCGGGCGACGTCGTCGGCATCTACATGGAGAAATCTTTCGATCCCCTCATCGCCCTGCTGGGCGCGCTCAAGGCCGGCGCCGCCTACCTGCCCCTCGATCCCGCCCTCCCCGCCGAGCGGCTGCGCTTCATGGTTGAGGACTCCGGTGCGGTATTGGTAATCAGTAATCCGACTTCGAACGTCTTCACTGATAACTGCTTACTGATTACTGATAATTTTCTCTCCACCTATCCCCACACACCCCCCTCCCGCGCAAGTCATCCTGAAAACGCGGCCTATGTGATTTACACCAGCGGCACAACTGGCCGCCCGAAGGGCGTGGTCATTCCCCGCCGGGCTATTACCAATCACGCCGTGGCCATGGCCGGGGAGATGGGGCTCGCACCTGACGACCGCATCCTGCAATTCATCACCCTCAGTTTCGACGCCGCGGCCGAGGAGATCTATCCGGCGCTCATCCGCGGCGCCGGCGTGGTCATCCCCGAGAGCAATGTAGACATCGTAGGCGAGAAACTGGTGCATCTGGCCGAAGAAAGCCGCGTCACGGTGCTGCACATGCCCGCGTCGGTGTGGAATGCGCTGGTGGATGAGCTGGACGAGGCCGACGCGCCCATCTGGCCCGGCCTGCGCCTGCTGCTGCTGGGCGGCGACGCGCCCGATGTGGATCGCTTGCATAAATTCACGCGTCTGCTGGGGCGCAGCATCCCCTTCCTCAACCTCTACGGCCCCACCGAGGCCACCATCACCGCCACCCGCTATCGCACCACCTCCGGCGTCGAGACCGGCCTGTCTCTTATACACATC
>WGCR01000303.1 GCA_015493675.1 Anaerolineae bacterium | reverse complement strand
ATTTCAGGGGGCATTGGCTTTACCAGACCCGCCGGATTGCGAATCCGGCTGGATGCAGAGAGCTCTCAGGGCGGATTCGTAATCCCCCCGGCATCGCCCCCTGAAATCCAAAAGGACAAAACTCCTTTTTTAATCCGAAAAATCCGCGGAAATCTGTCGCATCCGTGTTATCAGCGGCGAATCTTGCGGGAAGATGATGTGAATTCTCGATTTGACGAGGCCAAAGTGCGTCTCACCTGAAATAACGCTACGCGTTAAAATGGTTGCGATCTTTCATTTTTTATGGATGCGTTCTTTTTCATTGGGGCGGGGCGATGTAAAATAGATAGCGTCTGATTTTTTAGTTTTACAAATACCATTTCTCAAAGTCGAGGATAGCCCAATGGACCTACTAGCCGGTCTCAAGCAAGAATCCGTTGTCAAGATGCACCTATCGGATTATTGCACTGCTGAGGCAGATGCTTCAGTCAAAGATGTTCTGGCCGACATGAATGCACAGCATTGTCACAATGCACTGATTTTGCGTGGGGGCAAATTGGCGGGCATATTCACCGATCGGGATGTGCTGATGAAAATCGCAGATGACCCCGAAACGATGGAGCAGCCTGTCAGCAATTTCATGACATCAGAAGTCGTTACGATCTCCAAGGCCGCAACTGCCGCGGACGCCCTGGCGCTGATGTCGATCAAGCACATCCGCAATGTCCCCGTTGTGGAAGATGATGGCAGCGTGGTGGGGAATTTCACACATTTTTCGGTGCTGGATTTTCTGGCCGAGAAATTCCCTGATGTGTCATTGACTCATTTCCCCAACTACTCACGTCGTTTTTCCCGACGTCGGCACGGGGGATGATTGTCGGTCGAAAAGATCGCGATTCGTTTGACTAATGTGGAGAAAAACATTCTCAGTCATCTGAGAAGCAACAAAGGAGATATTATGCAATGACAGAGCAAAAGCAAACGCCCGTCAAGGAGCTTGAAGATGTCGTTGTCCGATTTGCTGGAGACTCGGGCGATGGCATGCAACTCACGGGCAGTCAATTCACCAACACTGCTGCCATTATCGGCAACGACATCAGCACTTTCCCCGATTATCCTGCTGAAATCCGGGCCCCTGCCGGCACCCTGGGCGGCGTCAGCGGTTTCCAGGTGCATCTGGCCCAGCGCGATATCTGGACGCCCGGCGACTCCCCCCATGTGCTGGTGGCCATGAATCCGGCAGCGCTGAAGGTGAGCGTTCCCGATTTGGAGCCAGGCGCCATCATCATCGTCAACACCGATGCCTTTACGCCCGGCAACCTCAAAAAAGCAGGCTATGAGAGCAATCCCCTGGAAGACAATTCTCTCAGCAACTTCCAGGTCATCAAAGTCCCCATCACCCTGCTCAACCGCAACGCGGTGGAAGGCGTGGAGGGCATGAACAAGAAGGATATCGACCGCAGCAAGAACTTCTTTGCCCTGGGTCTGGTGTACTGGATGTTCGATCGCCCGCTGGAGCCTTCCATCGAGTGGGTTCAAAAGAAGTTCGGCAAGCGTAACCCCGCGGCGGTGGAAGCCAACATCAAGGCCCTGCAGGCCGGTTATTTCTATGGCGAAACCGCCGAGATCTTCCAGATGCGTTTTCGCATCAAACCCGCTTCGCTGCCCCCGGGCACCTATCGCAAAGTTTCGGGTAGCGAGGCAGCGGCCATGGGCCTGGTAACCGCGGCCAAAAAGGCGGGAAAGCTCCTGTTCTACGGCGCTTATCCCATCACTCCGGCCAGCGACATCCTGCACAATCTGGCGCCTTTGCGCAACTATGATGTCATCACCTTCCAGGCGGAAGATGAGATCGCGGCCATGGGCGCAACGGTGGGCGCGGCTTTTGCCGGGGCAATGGCTGTCACCGGCACCAGCGGCCCGGGCGTCGCTCTCAAAACCGAGGCTCTGGGGCTGGGTGTGATGCTGGAAGTGCCCCTGGTCATCATCAACGTGCAGCGCGGCGGTCCCAGCACCGGGCTTCCCACCAAGGTGGAGCAGTCCGACCTCTACCAGATCATGTTCGGGCGCAATGGCGAGGCGCCCATGCCAGTTATCGCCGCGGCGTCGCCCTCCGACTGCTTCGATACGGCCATCGACGCCTATCGGCTGGCGGTGCGGGCCATGTCGCCCGTGGCTATGCTGATGGACGGTTATCTGGCGAACAGCTCCGAGCCCTGGAACATCCCCGATCCCGACAGCATCGAGCCCATCGTCATCGAACACGCCACCGAGCCCAACGGCCCGGACGGCAGATTCCTGCCCTACAAGCGCGATCCCATCACCATGGCGCGGCCGTGGGCCATTCCTGGCACGCCGGGTCTGGAGCATCGGGTGGGCGGTCTGGATAAAGCGCCCGAGACCGGCAACGTCTCCTATGTGCCCGCACATCATCAGCAGATGGTGAACGAGCGGGCCGCCAAGGTCGCCCGGCTGGCCGACGTCATCCCCGAGCAGGAAATCTTCGGGCCTAAAGAGGGCGAGCTGCTGGTTGTCGGCTGGGGCGGCACCTATGGCGCTATTCACGCCGCTGTGACCCAGGCCCAGGCCAAGGGGCTTTCCGTGGCCCATGCCCACATCCGCTACCTCAATCCCTTCCCTCGCAATCTGGGCTACATCCTGCAGAATTACGACAAGATCCTGGTGGCCGAATTGAATATGGGCCAACTGGCAACCCTGCTGCGAGATCGTTATCTGGTTGATGTGCTGACCCTGAATAAAGTCCAGGGTCGCCCCTTCAAGATCAGCGAGGTCAGCGCCAAAATCGAAGAACTACTGGCTGGAGAATAGTTATGGCTACAGAAATCAAACTTACCCGCAAGGACTTTGTGTCCGACCAAACTGTTCGCTGGTGTCCCGGCTGTGGCGACTACGCCATCCTCGCCACCGTACAGAAGACCTTCCCGCGTCTGGGCATCCCCAAAGAGAATTTCGTCGTTGTCTCGGGCATTGGCTGTTCCAGCCGCTTTCCGTACTACATGGACACCTACGGCATTCACAGCATCCATGGCCGCGCGCCCACGCTGGCGACGGGCATCAAGCTCAGCAACCCCGAGCTCAGCGTGTGGGTGATTACCGGCGATGGCGATGCGCTCTCCATCGGCGGCAATCACATTCTGCACGCCGGGCGCCGCAACGTGGACCTGAACATCTTGCTGTTCAACAACCGCATCTACGGCCTGACCAAAGGTCAGCTTTCCCCGACCTCGCCCGTGGGCACCAAGACCAAGTCTTCTCCCTACGGCAGCATCGAGCGCCCGTTGAATCCTGTGGAAGTGGCGCTGGCCTCCGGCGCGACCTACGTGGCCCGCACCATCGATGTGCTGCAGAAAGAGATGGGCGAGATTATGTATCAGGGCGCGCTGCACAAAGGCCTGGCCTTCACCGAAATTATGCAGAATTGCGTCATCTTCAACAACGGCGCCTGGTTCGATTATTCTGACCGCAGCAAGCGGGCTGATAACGATCTGTTCCTGGAAGCGGGCAAGCCCATGATCTTTGGCAAGAACAAGGACAAGGGCCTGGTGCATTCCGATGATGGCTTCAAGGTTGTGGAAATTGGCGATGAATATAGCATCGAGGACATCGCCGTGCATGATCCCACATCGCTGGACAACGCTTTCCTGCTGAGCCAGCTCACCTATCCCCTGCCTCTGGGCATCATCTATCAGGTGATCAAGCCCACCTATTGCGAGGGCATGTGGGGGCAGATCGAGCAGGTCAAGGCCCAGAAGGGCGTTGGCGATCTGAACAAGCTCTACAGCAGCGCCGACACCTGGACGGTGGTGGAAGAAGGCGAGCCTGAGATCAAGGCCGAGGTGCGCGGTGACGTGGAATCCAGTCTGGATGAAGCTTATGTAGATGAAGTGCTGGGCCGCGAACCGCTGGAAGCTGATCTGGCCGAGCAGTTGTCGGGCCTGACCCTGTATGACCTGGATCCCAAGGCCCCCATCACCATCGAACCCACCGCCCGCATGGATCACGCCCTGCAACTGATGCGAGAGCATGGCATTGGCGCATTGCTGGTCGTGGCCCCTGACCGTCATCTGACGGGCATTATCACCGAGGTGGACATCCAGGAGCGTCTGGCGGGCGCCGACATGAGTCTGCACGATGTGACGGTGCAGGAATTCATGACGCCCAATCCGGTGGCCCTGCCGCTGGACGCGTCAGTGCTGGAGGCGGTGCATTTCATGACCGGCAAGCGCTTCCGACATCTGCCCGTGGTGGATGACACCATGCGCCCGGTGGGCGTCATCTCCTCCCGCGACCTGGTGGAATACCTGGTCAAGCACCTGTAAGACGACGCTCCTCGCGTTTTACGCAACAAACAAGGCCCCTGCCAATCGGCGGGGGCTTTTTTCATTTTTGAGACGAATGTGGACGATAGGACGAAGATTGACGAAGACCTTTTTCGTCGATGTTCGTCTTCGATTATACAGACTTAGGCCAATACAAGAAGATAATGATCCATGCCAGGTTAGTAGCTAACCGGGCAACGAGCCGAATCCGTGATTCGGCGGCGGTTGCAGGTGTAAAATCCGCCGAATCATGGATTCGGCTGGACGCTTCAGCACAGGGTCGGTTCATTTAATTTCTGACTTGGCCTTATCCGATTCCATTAACAACGATTAGCGACACCGATTTTCATAATTCCCGGCTTTTTCACGCATCGGTAGCCATGCCGGGGATTGCCTCACGATTTGGGCTGTTGTTGCACCCGGCCGTTGTAGCTGACATGCCAGGCGTCTTCGGCGCTGGATTCCTCGCCCGGCCACATGTAGTTAGCGCTGTCAATCCATAAAAGAAGAGGGCGCCCAAACCGCTCCCAAAAGGCCTCCTCCATCGAGGTAAGTGGTCTGTCGCAAGGGGGAAGGTCGCAGATGGCAAGTTATCTGAACCGCCCGGCGGCCCGACTGGCGCCTCTTGTCGATTGCAGGATCGAGGCGGGCGAAATGCTATTTGTAGATAACATGGGATCCGTGTTAGCATGTCTCTATGATACGGTCATTCAAGAATTCAGCGACGGAAGATATCTTCAATGGCATCAACTCGAAGGCCGCCCGGAGGATTTGCCCTCAATCTCTTTGGAAGATCGCAGCCAAGAAGCTGGATTTGCTCGACTCCGCCAAAACGTTGGATGACCTGCGCATCCCACCGGGCAATCGTCTGGAAGCGCTGAAAGGCGAACGAGAGGGCCAATACAGTATCCGCATCAATGAGCAATATCGGATATGTTTTTTCTGGACGAGCGCAGGTGCGGAAGAAGTTGAAATTACCGACTATCACTGAATAGAAAAGGACATGATTATGGTCAGAGTGCCCACCAATCGCCAACCGACGCATCCGGGAGAAATCCTGCGAGAAGAGTTTTTGCAGCCCATGGGAATCTCTCAGCGAGAGCTCGCTGCAGGGATTCATGTGCCCTATCAGCGCGTGAATGAACTGCTCAACGGAAAGCGAGGAATCACGCCAAGCACCGCTTTGCGTTTGGCCAAGTACTTTGGGACTACGCCAGGATTTTGGATGAACCTGCAACTGCGTTGGGATTTGTATCAGGCCCGGCAGAAAGAAGCAAAGCAGTTGGAGGAGATTGAACCACGCCCGGCTCTATCCCGGAGATAACGCGGTGCATTGATGCAAAAATCAGGTGCGCAGCCTGCGTTCTCGCCCCGGCGCACCAGCGAGCGCACCAGCTCGTTGGTGGTGGGCATGCGCCAGATGTTCTGCGGCTCTGGCATCAGATGTTCGCCCGAGGCGTCCAGATAGCGGCAGAGATATATCGGCCTGAGTGGCGTGGCCCGGCGGCAGCTTGTCGTCCATTTTCATCCCCACCGGCGTTCTGCCATACCACGCCAGCATATCCCAACTGGGATAACCGCCATAAGGTTGTTTCCAATTCCAGCCGGGTCAGCGGGGGCCCACACCAGCTCGACGCCATTGCCGCGAATCAATCGGGCCCCGCGATCGCCGTCATCCACCCGCATCAGGTCGCGGGGTGACATCCAGACGGTGACGCCAAGAACGACCAGAGCGGGGATAGCCAGGGCCAGCAGGTAGTGCAGCTTGCATCGCCACCACGGGCGGTCGGGCTGCGGTCGGGCGTGAAACGCGGCGCGCCCTCCCCGGATAAACAAAAAAACCGCCGCCAGGGTGAGGAAGGTGACCGGGAACCAGCTCAGAACATCCCCCAAATCCATGTCTCCAATGCGGCGGCGAAAGACGAAAAATGTGAAGGCCGCGCCCAGCAAGATGATGAGCCATCCCCCGGCCCGCGGCCATCTCAGAGCCAATAGCGTCAGGGCCAGGGTGATGGCGAGGGGGATGAAATAGGCCAGAGGTTGCGGAAAGGGCAGGCCCCAGCCCTCGTAGTACATTTCCGCCGCGCCCCAGTAGGCCCTCAGGCTGGTGATGAGGATCATCAGCCCGGCGGCCAGCCATCCAGCCCATGTTTTAAACTGCAAACTGATGAGTTTACCAAATGGTGCGCACATCATAACGGGCGATGTGTGTGTCCCTCGTCATGATGGCCATGTTTTCCGATTTTGCTTGTGCGATCAGTAGGCGATCGAATGGATCGCGATGCAACACCGGCAACGCGATGATGGACTGACTGTGTTCTTTCTCGATAGGCAACCAGCGAATGCCATTGATCTGAAAAAATTCATCGAGGATGCCTTCCCATCCTGGCGGTAATTGTAGTTTGCCGATGCTAATTTTGATGCAAAGCTCCCAGTAACTGGCCGCACTGAAATACAGCTTATTTTCGATGTCGGTAAAGGCGTCGCGAGCCACGTCACTCAAACCTGATCCGGCAATTGCCCACAGCACTGCGTGTGTATCCAACAGAATTTTCATGACATGTATTCGGCGAAGTCTTCCAGGGGAGCGTCAAAGTCTTCAGCCATATATAAAATGAAGTCTGGGGCGACGCCAATCTGTCGTTGCTTTTGCATTTCGGGCACAACGACCAGCTTCACCATAGGTTGCTTGCCTTTGGCAATCACGATCTCTTCCCCTTCCAGGGCCTCCTTGATGAGTCTGGAAAGGTGTGTCTTGGCTTGATGAATGGTGACTTGTTTCATAACTCTATCTTAGCTAAGTCTCACGACTAAGTCAAGTGTTTGTGATTGTATACCGTCCAAGCAGCCTCAAACTTTCTCCGCCCAGTCGGCCAGAGCCTCCTGCCAGGGGCGCAGCGTGATGCCCAGGGCGGCCGCGGCCCGGTTGGCCAGCAGCGCCTGCAGGGGCGGCGTCGCGGCCCGCTGCCAGGCAGTGTGTGGAATGGGTTCGATGGGAATGTGCCCGCGGCCGGTCAGTCGCAGCGTCTCTCTGGCCATCTCGTAGCGGCTGGCCGCACCGCTGTTGGTAAGATGATAAACGCCGGGCGGGGCCTTGAGATCGATGAGTTTGTAGAGGGCTTCGGCCAGATCAGGGGCATAGGTGGGATTGCCGAATTCATCATCGACAACTTTCAATGCTCCGAGTTTGTCGGCCGCATTTACGATTTTGGCCGGGAAGTTGACGCCGCCCGGAGAAAAAAGCCAGGCAATGCGAATAATATGGATTTCAGCATTGTAAAAGCGAATGGCGTACTCGCCCGCCAGCTTGGAGCGGGCGTAGACGCTGCCCCGAAAGTTATCCGGGCCATCCCATTCGTCGTAGGGCTGTCCGCCGCGATCGCCAGCGAAAACTTCATTGGTGGAGATGTGGATGAGGGAAGCGCCCAGATCGCGGCAGGCCCGGGCCAGATTACCGGCGGCATGAGCGTTGATGCGGTAAGCCAGGTCGGGATTCGATTCCGCCGCATCGACATTGGTGAAAGCCGCGGTATTGATGACCAGCTCCGGGCGCATCTCGCGCAACGCGTACTGGGTTTCGGAGGCGTTGGTGATGTCGTGCTCGGGCAAATCCATGCCCAGGCGTTCATGTTCGGAGGGGTAGTTGTAGAGGATGCTGCCAAGCTGGCCCTTATGGCCAACGATAAGAATGCGAGTCATGGAGAGAATTGAGGGGTTGAGAGATTACGAAATTGAGGAGTGATCGGGAGTGATGAGGGGCACGAAACGCACCGGGCCCAGAGATTCCTTGATGAGGTTGCCATCCAGTTTGGTCAGCAGCCACAGGGTTTGATTCCAGTCGTTCTCGCCTACGGGAATTACCATGCGCCCCCCCTCGGCCAGTTGCTTGATGAGGGCCTGGGGCCATTCGGGCGCGGCCGCAGTGACGATGATGGCGTCGAAAGGAGCCTCTTCGGGCCAGCCCATCCAGCCATCACCCACGCGATAATGGATGTTGGCGTAGCCAAGATCATCGAGAATGCGTTTGGCCCGCTCCTGTAATTCGGGGCGCACCTCGACGGTGTAGACCTCGTCCGCCAACTCTGCCAGAATGGCTGTCTGATAGCCCGAACCGGTGCCGATCTCCAAAACTTTGGACTCGGGTGACAGGTCAAGCGCCTGGGTCATCAGCGCCACCACAAAGGGCTGGGAGATGGTCTGTCCCTGGCCGATGGGCAGAGGGCGATCATCGTAGGCGTGCTGTTGCAGATGTTTGGGCACAAAACGATGCCGGGGCACGCGCTCGATGGCGGCCAGCACATCGGGGTCTGTGACTTCAATCCAGTGAGGGGGCCATTTGGGCATTGGATGCGGGAACCTCCAGCCCGAGGTGGGGAGCGATTGGGGGACGACGGAAGTTGTGAAAGACACGCTGAGCCAGTTCGGCCTGGCCCAGAGCGGTGAGATGAACGCCGTCGATCTGCCAGGCTGTGGCGGGCATGGCGTGATTGACCTCGATAAGCGCTGCGCTGGCAGCAGTGCGGGCGATCTCGCGTATGATGGTATTATAGTCGGCGCAGGCGGCAAAGTCGGGATGATCCGTCAGCCGGGAAGCGAGAGGTGACAGGGTTAGCAGCGCCGGCAGAGCATTCATGCTTTGCACCTGTTGCACCATCCAATTGAGAATCGCCAGAAAGTCATCGATTTGAACCTGCGAAGCCGATGATGACGCCGGGGCGGCGCTGGTTGGGGAGATGAGACGGTGACCAATGCGCCGCAGGAGCGGGTTTTTTCCCCACCAGCTTTGTTCATTGCGACGAAAGTATTCGATGCGCCGCTCGACCACCGGGCTCTGGGCCCGACGGCAATCGTTGACGCCAAGAGCGATGAGGACGATATCGGGGCGTTGCCGCCGGATGTCATCGAATCGAACGTAGGCGTCGGGCGTCGTGTCGCCGGGTATGCTGGCGTTTTGCAACTGCCATGCGAATTGAGGCCAACTGTCGGATAGTTGTTGGATGAGGAGACGGGGCCAGGCGTATTCGGGCGGTAAACCGTAACCTGCAGCGATGGAGTCGCCCACCACGGCAATGCGCCGCGCTGTTTTTCCCGATGGTTGTGTGTGGGGAGAATAGGACATAACACTATCATTGTACCCAATCGCGTCCGGTTAGCCAAAAGGCGGTGGCCCAACCGGATTTTGTGGGGTCTTCGCACCTCCGGGAGGTGGACAAGCAGCTTTTGGCTTGGCCTGGCGGTTTTCGTCCACCTCCCGGAGGTGCAAAAAGCAGGCACCTTCTGAAATCCAAAAGAGCCAAGACGGTTTGCGACCGGACGGAATTCAGGAGCGAGGGTTTGGGATTATGTCTGTCGGAAGTTTTTCCACCAGACGGGCAGGGTTTCTTCGCTGGGCCCGAGAATGACTTCAGAGGCGTAGGATGAAAGCGCTGTGCGCGCCATATTGAATTCCAGCACCCGGCCCCCGTGTTCAATCGTATAAAATGGCAGATAGGCCGCCGGGTAGACCACCGCTGATGTGCCAATCACCAGGGCGAGGTCGGCGGAGCTGAAGGCCTGCTCGGCCTCATACAGCGTCTGTGGGTTCAGCGCTTCGCCAAACCAGACGATGTCGGGACGCAGCATGGCGCCGCAGCGGGGACAGCGGGGCGGCAGCTCGGGCAGCGGCACGCGGCGATCTTCACCGTGACAGTCGCATTCGGTGCAGCGCACCAGCCAGATATCCCCATGCAGATAAAGGATATTTT
>WGCR01000302.1 GCA_015493675.1 Anaerolineae bacterium | reverse complement strand
CTTTTTTCGTGTCTTCGTGGCAAAAAGTGGTGGCTACACCTTAGTAGTTACCATGGCGTTCGTACAATCGCATATAACTTCCTCTCACTCACCAAAGGAGACGCGTCATGCCCCGAACAATTCGCCGAGCAGCCGTGATTGGCGCCGGCACCATGGGCGCCGCAATCGCTGCACACCTGGCCAACGCCGGTATCCCCACTTACTTGCTGGATATTGTTCCCAGGGAGCTTACGCCCAAAGAAGAGGCGAAAGGGCTTACCCTGGAAAGCCCCGAGGTGCGCAATCGCATCGTACGCGAGGGCTTTATGCGGGCGAAAAAGAGTAAACCCGCATCCTTCTTCAACGAAGATGCTACGAAACTCATCACGCTGGGCAACTTGGAAGATAATTTCGATTGGGTTGGCGAGGCAGATTGGGTCATCGAAGCCATTGTGGAGCGGCTGGATATCAAACAGAGCTTGATGGCCCGCATCGACGAGACGCGCAAAGAGGATACGATTGTCAGCTCCAACACCTCGGGCCTGCCCATTCACGCCATCGCCGAAGGCCGCAGCGACGGCTTCCGGGCGCATTTTCTGGGCACGCACTTCTTCAACCCGCCCCGCTACATGAAGCTGCTGGAAGTCATCCCCACGCCCGACACTAACCCCAAGGTCGTGGAAGACATCATCTGGATCGGCGAAGAGGTGCTGGGTAAGGGCATCGTTATTTCCAATGATACGCCCAATTTCATCGGCAACCGTCTGGCTTTTATCTCCTTCGCCAATGTATTCGAATACGCCCTGGCCAACGGCTATACCGTGCCCGAGGTCGATTATCTCACCGGGCCGCTGATTGGCCGCCCCAAGACCGGCACCTTCCGCCTTTCGGACCTGGTGGGCATCGATGTGATGTTCCACATCGCCCACAACCTGTACGATCTGCTGGCTCATGATCCCGAACGGGAGATTCTCAAGGCTCCCCGCTTCACCAAACTGCTGGATGAAATGGTAAAACGAGGCTGGCTGGGCAACAAGACCAAGATCGGGTTCTCGAAACAGGTGCGGGGCAAGGGCGGTAAGAAGGAATACTGGCAGCTCAATCTGGAAACGCTGGAGCATGAACCGCCGCGAAAGGCCCGCTTCGAGAGCCTGAAAGACATCCGTAAGCTGCCGTTGCCCGAACGGCTGCGGGCGCTGGTGCAGTTGGATGATCGGGCGGGCAAGTTCGTGTGGTATACGCTTTCCCGCACCATGAGCTACGCTTCGGCCATCATGCCCGAGGTGACCTCCGACGTCATGGCCGTGGACAACGCCATGAAGTGGGGTTTCAGTTGGGAGATCGGGCCTTTCGAGACCTGGGACATCCTGGGCGTGGCCGAGACCGCGGCCCGCATGGAGGCCGACGGCATCCCCGTGGCCGATTGGGTGAAGGAGATGCTGGCCCAGGGCGGCGAGAGCTTCTATCGCACCCACAACGGCAAGAAACAGCGCTGGGTCATCGGCCAGGGCTACCAGGACATCGTCACCAATCCCAAGCTCATCGTGCTGGATGAGCTGAAGCAGGAAGAGAACCGGGTCATTGCCACCAACGCCAGCGCCTCGCTGGTGGACCTGGGCGATGGCGTGCTCTTGCTGGAATTCCACGCCAAGACGCCCACGGGCCGGGTCATGAACATGTTGGACACCGATGTGTTCGACATGGTGCAAAAAGCGCTGGCCCGTCTGGAAACCGATTTCGACGGCCTGGTCATCGGCAACCAGGGCGAGTTTTTCTCGGCTGGCGCCAATGTCTTCCTCATCGCCATGAACGCGCAGCAGGGCAACTGGGACACCCTGGATGAGCTCAGTCGCTATCTGCAGAACATGCGCCAGGTCTTCACCGGCTGCGCCAAACCCATCGTGGCCGCGCCCTTCGGCGTCACCCTGGGCGGCGGCGCCGAAATCTCCATGGCTGCGGATCGCATCGTGGCCGCAGCCGAGACCTACATGGGCCTGCCCGAGGTGGGCGTGGGCATCATCCCCGCGGGCGGCGGCACCAAAGAGATGGTGCGCCGGGTCATCTCCCCGGCCGCGAAGGTCGAGCATCCGGGCATGCAGAAATATGTAGAGAAGGCGGCCCTGACCATCGCCACCGCGCAGATCTCCACCAGCGCGGCCGAGGCCCGCGACATCGGCTTCCTGGATAAATGCGACCGCATTGTGATGAACAAGGATTTCCTCATCGCCGAAGCCAAAAACGAAGTGCTGGCCATGCTCCAACAAGGCTACCGCCCCGTGTTTGAGGCCAAAAATTGCTACGCAACAGGCCGGGATATGTACGCGGTGCTGGAGGTCTTCATCGAGATGCAGAAGGAAGCGGGCTACATCAGCGAGCACGACGCCAAGATCGCCCGCAAGCTGGCCTTCGTCGTCACCGGCGGCGATGTCACCCGCCCGCAGTGGGTGGACGAGCAATACATCCTCGATCTCGAGCGCGAAGCCTTCCTCTCCCTGGCGGGCGAGCCTCTGAGCCAGGCCCGCATGTGGCACATGTTGCAAACCGGCAAACCTCTCCGCAATTAATGATTAATGATCAATGATTAAAGGGTAACTGCTTCGGGACTTCGTGGCAAAGAATGGCAAGATGCCTGAGCAGTTATGATTGAAAGAAGGCCAAAGTATGTTTCCCTGTCTTTAATCATCAATCTTTAATCATTCATTTTTGAATTTTCTCTCCCCTCACAAGGAGTTACCCCTATGACTCACGAAGCTGTAATCGTAGCTGCTGTACGCACCCCGGTGGGCAAAGCGCCCAAAGGCACGCTGCGCAATACTCGCCCGGAAACGCTGGGCAAAACCGTTCTGCAGGAGCTGCTCACCCGCACGCCCGGCGTCACCCCCGAGATGATCGAAGATGTGATCATCGGCTGCGCCTTTCCCGAAGGCAAACAGGGCATGAACCTGGGTCGCATCGTGGTGCACGCCGCTGGCTGGCCCAACACCGTCACCGGCATGACCGTCAACCGCTTCTGCTCCTCCGGCCTGCAAACCATTGCCCTGGCCGCGCAGCGCATCATGGCTGGGTATGACGAAATCATCGTGGCAGGCGGCATCGAGAGCATGAGCGCCGTGCCCATGGGCGGTCTCGTGTTCGAGACCTATCCCGAGCTGGCCGCCAATCATCCTGGCGTCTACATGGGCATGGGCCTGACCGCCGAACGGGTGGCCGAACAGTTCAGCATCAGCCGCGAAGACCAAGACGCCTTTGCCATGCGCTCGCACCAACGGGCCGCGGCCGCTATCACCGGCGGCAAATTCGAGGCCGAAACCGTCTCTGTGCCCGTCAAAGAAAAATGGGTGGATGAGTACGGCGTCGTGCATGAGACAGAGAAACTGTTCGAGGTGGATGAAGGCGTCCGCTACGACACCAATCTCAAGGCACTGGCCCGCTTGCGCCCCGTCTTCAAAGTCAAAGGCACGGTCACTGCCGGCAACAGCAGCCAGACCAGCGACGGCGCGGCCGCAGTCATGGTCATGTCTCGCCAGCGAGCGGGTGAGCTGGGACTCAAGCCCCTGGCCCGGTTCGTGGGCTTCGCGGTGGGCGGCGTCGATCCCGAGGTCATGGGCATCGGGCCTATCGCGGCCATCCCCAAAGCGCTCAAAGTCACGGGCCTCAGCCTGGAGGACATCGACCTTATCGAGCTGAACGAAGCCTTCGCCTCCCAAAGCCTGGCCGTCATCCGCACCTTGGGCCTGAACGAGGAGATCACCAACGTCAATGGCGGCGCCATCGCCCTGGGCCACCCCCTGGGCGCGACGGGCGCAAAGCTGACCACGCAACTCCTCTACGAGATGGGCCCCCGCGGCGGTCGCTATGGCATGGTCACCATGTGCATCGGCGGCGGCATGGGCGCAGCGGGCATCTTTGAGAATTATCAATAGCTGGATGGTGGAAGATCAATGATTAATGATTAAAGATTAAAGTTAAATCTTCGTCAAGCGGAGATGTTTGCATCGATTTCTTTAATCATTATTCATTAGTCATTAACTTCCCTTAGCTATTGACAATTAGCAATTGACAATTTCTGGAGGTTTCCATGTACACCTTCGATTTAACCGACGAACAGCGCATGCTCACCGACATGGTGCATCGCTATTCCGAACGCACGTTACGCAAAATCTATCGCGAGGCTGAAGAATCGCACGAACTGCCGCCCGAGGTCATCGAACAGGGCTGGGAACTGGGCCTGTTGCCCGCATCCCTGCCCGAAGACTACGGCGGATTTGGCGAGTACTCTGCGCTCAACGGTGCGCTCATCGCCGAGGAGCTGGGCTACGGCGACATGGCCGCCAGCCTGGCCCTGCTGGCTCCCAACCTGGTGGCCACGCCCATCTATCTCTGCGGAACCGAAGAGCAGAAGCAGACCTATCTGCCTTTGTTCACCGACGCAGAGCCGCCCAAAGCAGCCTCCGCCTTCCTGGAGCCGGTCATCCTCTTCGATCCCTACCAGCTTCGGGCCACCGCCCGCCGCGAGGGAGACGCGTATGTTCTCAACGGCAAGAAGGCCATGGTCATCAATGCCCCCGAAGCCGAACTCTTCCTCATCTACGCCCACGACGAGAAGGCTGACAGCCCCCAGGCCTTCCTGGTTCCCACTCCGGCCGAGGGCCTGAGCATCGGCGAGCGGGAGAAATGGATGGGCTTCAACGCCCTCAAGACCTTCGGCGTCGAGCTGAAGGATGTGCGGGTTCCCGCCGTAAATCGCCTGGGCGGCGCAGCGGGCATCGATGTGCAGCGCATCCTCAACAGCAGCCGCATTGCACTCAGCGCCCTGGGCGTAGGCCTGGCCCGAGCCGCCTACGAATACGCCCGAGACTACGCCAAAGAGCGCGTTGCCTTCGGTGAACCCATCGCCCACCGTCAGTCCATCGCCTTCATGTTGGCCGAAATGGCCATCGACATCGACGCCACCCGCCTGATGGTGTGGGAGGCGGCCTGGAAGCTGGATAAAGGCCAGAACGCCACCCACGACGCTTATCTCGCCGCCCGCTACGCCACCCACGTCTCCCTGAAGGTGACCGACGGCGCGGTGCAGGTTTTGGGCGGGCATGGCTACATCCGCGAGCATCCCGTCGAGCTGTGGCTGCGCAACGCCCGAAGTTTAGCGACGTTGTTGGGAGCAGTCACAGTTTAATGATCAATGGATCAATGATCAAAGAAGCGCCCTCGGTCGTTTGCTTTAATCATTGATCTTCAATCATTGATTTCCTCTAAGGAGGTTTCTATGCCAATCGATTTCGAAGTTCCCGAAGATGTCAAAAACCAGGGTAATCTCACCCAGATGGTTGCCGAGCAGGTGATGCGTAAATCATCGCGCTATTACGATGAACATGAACACGAGCGCCCCATGGAGTATATCAACTTCATCTGGCCCTTCATGAAAACGATGGAGGCGGCCAATCTCAAACACTCGCTCAAGCGCGCCGACAAGGGTAATGGCAATGGCAACGGCCACAAAAAGGCAAGCACGGCCCAGGTTGGCATGATTCATCTTATCGAGAGTCTGTCCTGGGGCGACGCGGGCATTTACCTGAGCACCCCCAGCAGCGCCCTGGCAGGAGCCGCTATTCAGGCCGTGGGCACGCCCGATCAAAAAGAGCGTTTTCTGGATCGCTTCACCCATGGCGAGCCCAAGTGGGGCGCCATGGCCATGACCGAACCCAATGCGGGTTCAGACACCAGCGCCATCCGCACCCGCGCCAAACTGGACCCCGAAACCAACGAATGGGTGCTCAACGGCGAGAAGATATTCGTCACCAATGGCAAGCTGGCGCTGGAGGAGAGCGACGGTCTTATCGTGGTTTGGGCCACGCTGGATCCCAGCTTGGGGCGGGCCGGTATGCGCCCCTTCGTGGTGGAAGCGGGTGCGCCCGGCGTCACCGTCACCAAGCAGGAGCACAAATTGGGTATCCGGGCCAGCGACACTGTCTCTATCGTGTTCGAAGACGCCCGCATCCCCTACGACAACATCCTGGGTAGCCCTGAACTGAAAAAACCGGGCGCCAAAACCGAGAAAGGCTTCAAGGGGGCGATGAGAACCTTCGATTCCAGCCGACCTTTTGTGGCGGCCAGCGCCCTGGGCGTGGGCCGCGCCGCGCTGGAATTCACCCGCCAGAAGCTGGCCGAAGAGGGCATTACTGTGCCCGAGGCCGCACCATACCACAAGCTCAGCGCCATCCAGCGCGACCTCATCCAGATGGAAGCGGACCTGAAAGCGGCCTGGCTGCTCACCGTGCGCGCCGGAGCGCTGATGGACGCGGGCAAACCCAACAGCCTGGAAGCAAGCATGTGCAAGGTCAAAGCGGGCAAATCTGTCACCACTATCACCCAGAAATGTGTGGAGTTGTTGGGCCCGCTGGGCTACAGCCGCGAATTTCTGGTGGAAAAGTGGATGCGGGATGCCAAGATCAACGACATCTTCGAGGGCACGGGCCAGATCAACACGCTCATCGTCGCTCGTCGCATTTTGGGATACTCCCGGCGTGAGCTAAAGTAAAGATTAGCGATTGGAAGATTCATCGAGAGTCATGGAGATTGGCAAGCACAAATCTCCAATCTTCCAATCTCCACGAATCCCGATTTCTCAGCATTACCACAACAAGGAGAACCAACCATGACCACCGACACCGATGCCAAAATCCGCAAACTCATGGCAAACATGCCCGAGGCCTTCAATCCCGACAAAGCCGCGGGCGTTGACGCCACCATCGTCTACAATCTCACCGGCGAGGGTGGCAGCGTCTGGACCTCCCGCATCGCGGATGGCAAATGCACCGTGGAAGAAGGCCAGACCGAGGACAGTCCCACCATGACCATCACCATGGACGCCAGCGATTATGTCGACATGATGGCGGGCCGCCTGGATGGCATGCAGGCCTTCATGACCGGCAAGATCAAGGTCACCGGCGACATCATGCTGGCCAGCCGCCTGATGACTTTCTTCAGCTGACAACCGGCGCATTGGGACCATATCGCCTTTGTGCAAAAAAGCCGACGGAGAGCGTATCCGTCGGCTTTTTCTTTTGGGATATTTCTTGGCTCAACAGGGATTCAGGGGTCTCCCGACCTCCGGGAGGTGGACGAGTAACTTTTGGCTTGGCCGGGTGGTTTTTGTCCACCTCCCGGAGGTCATAAAAAGCAATCACCCCCCTGGAATTCCAAAGACCTGTTTTTTCCACGCCAGTTATCATCTGAAACACGCCGCCATTTGAAACCGATTTGGAGATATCCTTCCAGACATTTTATACTTAATCGAGGATAGGCCATAACTTTTATCGTTCAACATCGTCTTTCTTTAACAGCAACGGTAACAATTGTGCCGTAAAATTCACATCGTCTTCACGCGTCAGTATTGGGCATTCAGGTGACACTCCCATGATTCCGCCACTCTTTTCTCGGAGGCAAAAATGACATCTTCTCACCGCATTCGTCGCATACTTTGGATCATCCCGATTCTGCTGCTACTTTTGGTTGGAATCGGCGTGCAGGTAACTTTCGCAGCACCCGGAGATCCTCCTGCGGATATCCAGGCCAAAATGGGGGCAGCCGTCAATCCCGAAATGCCCCATGTTGCAGATCATGTGTTGGTGCGCCTGACGTCCGGCGCCACTCCCGACGCTGACTTTACTCCGCTGTTCGGAAACTGGTACAAAGCTCCAGTACTGGCCGGAGAGCCCCCCCAGCAGGCGCTCAATCGTCTGGCCGCACTGCCGCAGGTCGAGAAAGTCGAGCTGGATTATATCGTCAAACTCATTCCCGAACGCCCGCAAGCCGCCCCCGACCGCATCTCCGCCCAGGCCTGGGGCTATGAGCCCAACGATCCCTACTTTGTCGAACAATG
>WGCR01000301.1 GCA_015493675.1 Anaerolineae bacterium | reverse complement strand
GTTTCGTAGCCCGGCGACTTCAGCGCCGGGCGTGGGCCGTCTGCCACGCGACAAATTTTCCGGCGACAACGCAATGCGCCCCAGAATTGGAACACACCCTCAAACCGCTCCCCTTTTTTATTTCTGGGGGTGAATGGTGTATGATGAAGGGCCACCCCAAAACATAAACAGGTAACGCACCCCCCACGAGTTGCATCCAATGACTGGTATCGAAATCGATCTCGATATTTACCCCGATGAAGCAGCCCTCCTCGCAGGGCTAAAGCGCGGCGATCCTGAAGCCTGCGCCTGCATGATCAAACAATACGCCCCTCGGGTGTATGCTATCGCTATTCGCATGGTCAATGACCGTGATGAGGCGGAAGAGGTCCTGCAGGAGACGTTCATCAGCGCCTGCAAGAATATCAACAAATTCGAGGGCCGCAGCGCCCTGGGCACCTGGCTGCATCGCATCGCCACCAATGCGGCGCTGATGCACCTGCGCAAGCGCAAGAACCGCGAGGTTTCACTGGACGCCCCCGTTGAAATGCATGGCGGGGACGATGTCTATCGCGAAGTGCAGGATTGGGCTTTTTCGCCTGATGATCATGCCATGAACAGCGAGACCAGAGATATGCTGGAGAAAGCTATCTCCGAATTGCCCGAAACCCTGCGCACCGTCTTCATCCTTAGAGAGATCGAAGGTTACAGCACCGAAGAGACCGCCAACATCCTGGGCATCAGCGTGTCGGCGGCCAAGGTGCGATTGCATCGGGCCCGATTGCGGTTACGGCAGTCGTTGTCCCCCTACTTCACTCAACCCGCCTGAATCATTGGCAACCTGTTATGAGCGCCACGCCTGTTCACCCTCACCAGCGTCAGGAAGATGATTGCAGCCGTGTGCTGACGCATCTGAATGATTATATCGATCATCAGCTATCGCCAGAGCTTTGCGAAGAGTTGGAAGCGCATCTGGCTCAGTGCGACAACTGCCGCGTGGTGTTCGACACCCTGAACAAGACGTTGTATCTGGTGCACCAACTGCGAGAAACGCCGTCCGAGTTGCCGGAAACCGTGGCGTACCGCCTGTTTGCGGTCATGAATCTGCAACAGTTTTACCCCAAGAAAAAACGCTAATCCTGCTTGTCTTTGATTGATGCGCCCGCCCGAAAGCGGGCGTTTTTTATTGCCGTCTTTCTATCCGCCTTCGGCCACGACCGCCACCTCGATCATCATGCGGCCAATTAACACCCGGCTGTATTTCTGGCTGATGATGATCTGTCCGCCATCCGCGGCGGTGGCCTGCGGATCCAGGCTGATGGTTACTGCAGCGGTGCGGGTTTCGGTGGCCTGTCCGGAAAATGTTTGCAGCACCTGATCCTCGGTCTCGACAGGCTTTTCCCTGAAGTTCTGGCCGCCACTGATTTCCAGACCGATCCGTCCGCGGCGGAAGTTTTTGCGATCCACCCGGATGTGGCGCAGGGTCAGCTCTTCGGGCAGACCATAAATGGGAATGGAGAGGGTGATGCTCTGGCCCGGCTGCAAGGCGAGTTGCATCAGGTTTTTCTGGGCGATGTTGTTATCGTAGCGCACCGCCCATTGGTGCCGGGCGGGGTCTTCGGCCGAGTTCAGGCGCACGAGAAAACGATAGGGCCCGGCATTCCTGGGCGTCCAGGGCAGCGCCGCCAGGATATTTTCGCCTGCCGGAATGTCCGGCAAATCGAATGCGGCGACAGGCTGCCACATATCGGGCCAAATGGAGGGAGAGATCGCTGCGGTAAAGACTTCCGCCTGCACGCGGGTGGCGGTCTCGGGGCCTTTGTTCCAGGCCCGGATGTATAACCAGTTCTCCTGGCCAGGTTCGGGCGTCTGGTGCGTTTCGATCTGATCCTGCTCATGCCGCACCCAGATATCGGGGCTGTTGAATGTCAGCCCCCGGCTGGGCGCTTCGCCCCGGTCATCTGCATTATCCCGGATAAAGATATCGGCTGTGATTCGCCATTCTCCGGCGTCGGCAATGGTGTTGTGCGCCTTGAGAAAGGCGTAGGGGATGGCGCCCAGGCCCGGACCCAATGGATTTTTCAATCCCCATGGTTTCCATGCGTTGCGCAGAAGAAAGTAGCCGCCGCCGGGCGCTTTTTCGTCGTCGACATAGCCCACCAACGCCATGGCGTGCGCGCCGACGCTCTTCTCATCGGGCAGAGGCAGATTGATCTTGCCAAAGCGGCGGGTGGCGCGGCTGCGGAACCATGAATTGAACATGGGGATGGTGATCATAACCAATCTGCCCTGAAGCAATGCCGCTTTCACGCTGTCGATGTCATCCGGGCGGAGATGAATCACCCTGCTGATGCGATAGCGTTTGGCTTCCTCGATGGCGGTTTGGGGCGGCGGCCCCTGTCCCTCATTCCCCGGGGTGAGGTGATAGTTGTAGGCCCAGGTTTTTTCAAGGGCAACGCCCGCTTCCACCAGGCATTGCATGCCCAGATAGGGATAAGTGCCGCTGACATCAGGCAGCCCATCTTTTTCTTTGCACCACCAGTAGATAAACTGCTCGGAAAAATCCACCATGCGGGGTTGAAAGTCGGGGTTATGTTTGAGCCGCTGCACTTCCATGAATTCTCGCACGGCGGCGGCGGCGTAGGCCACGCAGGCGCCGCGGTTGCCCTGATCGCGGATGGGGGGAAGTTCGTCGCTGTAGCTCAGGGCGGGCGGCAATTTTTCTTCGCGGGGAATGGTTTCGTATTTGACTTTTGCCCGCATGGCGGAAGGCGGCGTCAGGGCCCCCGATGCGTATTCGATTTCCGTCAGCGCCGCTTCGTTTTCATC
>WGCR01000300.1 GCA_015493675.1 Anaerolineae bacterium | reverse complement strand
TGGAGGTAAAGGGGAAGCTGTACTGGCCGATCTTGACCAGGTGCTTGCTCCTGATTTGAACTTCGGTGTCAGCATCGGTGGGATTGTGAACCGTGAAGGTTTTGGTGCTGACATCGCCGGGGTGCATGATGTTGGCGAAGGAATGGTACTCCACGCCGCGATAGTCGCCGCCAGTCCAGTTATCGGGCATGACAAAGAAGCCTTTGTTGCCACCAGCGATGCCGGCGGACTGCCCGCCATTGACAGAGCCAGCGCCCTGAACAAAGGTGTCGTAGCGCTGGTTATTGGCGCCGGACATGAGAATGGCGCGGGCTACGTCCCAGGTGGGCCATACGCCGTTGGCCTGCTTGTAGGCGTCGTAAATCAGAGACATATTGCCGGCAGCCACGGGCGCCGAACGGCTGGTGCCGCCCCAGGCCTCCCAGGCTGTCCAGCCATCTCCCCATTCGTTCAAGGAGAGAGCGCCGGAGCCAAACGCACCATCAGCCGTAACGCTGACGCCGTTGCCGGCGTTGGCGGCGGGGCCGCGATTGGAGAAGGGGATCACATCACCCCAGTTGATCTGATCCACGCCCATGATGGTCTCGAAAATGCCGGTGCTTCCAAATTCGGTGGAAGCGCCGACGCCGATGCTGGAGACGGGTGAAGGCCCGGTGATAGTGCCGTAAGCAGGGGCGCCATTGCCGGTGGAGATCAGCACGGAGAGCGTGGGGTTGAGATGGCGGACAATTTTGTCAATGAGACGACTGTCGAAATCCCAGACATCATTGTCAACACTGGAGAATCCCCAACTGTTGCTGATGATCTGCATATCGTCATCGGTGCCGGGTTGGCCATCATAGCCCAGCGCTGCATAGTAGAAGCTGTCGTTCCAGAGAGAGGTGAAAGTGTTATAAACGTTGCCATTAGCGGAGAGTTTGGCGTCACGTCCGGCTCCCTGCACGAGGCCAGTGAAGGGGGAGCCATCGCCAGCGGGTTTGTAGGGAGGCGCGCCGCCGTCGATAATGCCCTGACCCGCCACGTTGGAGGCGCAGAGCTGACCGTGATCACCACCGCCCTCGGTGAAATCATTGAACTCCCAGGCCAACAGGCTGCCGTTGTCGGGCGGAACGGAGTATTTGCCCCACATCCAGTCAGACGCGGGTAAGACATTGACGCCGTCGGCGATGAAGTAGAGCAAACCGCCGGAGATATCAGGATAGCCATCCTGGCCCGGAGCATTCGCTGCAGAATCCCACACATCAAGATAGGTGATGGGATCGTCTTTGGTGACAGGCTTGTCATCGGTGAAATCGAAGTTGCCGTTCATATCCACGTAAACGGTGTCATAAACGCCGTCTGTGTGTTCGTCTACAACCAGAACGGATACATACTCTTCACCTTCATACCGCCCATTCCAGTCTCCCATCACGGCGTCGGCCAGGGTTTTGTCGGGATGGAAACCGATATGGTACGTGCCGCTGATGCTGGTGGCGGGCAGGGTGTAGGTGTGGGGCTCGGTGGCATTCAGAGGCTGATAGACACAATCGCCCAACGTGCAGGTGGCGCTGGTGTCTGAGTAATGGCCCATGCCGCTGGCAATGTAATTGGTGCCAAAGACCGTATCCAGGATGTAGAGGTAAGTGGAACGGCTGTCGAACATCTCGGGCCAGCCAAAATAAGGAGAATCAGCGTCGGTAATGGTGGCCCAGGTGCCCTGCAGATCGGGATGAGCGAAATCAATGCCGGAGTCATTGACCATGACATTGACGCCATTGCCGGTGTAGCCCATATCCCAGGCTTCGCGGGAGTTATGGCCAGCGCCGACATCCCACCATCCTTCGATGCCCGTGGCATGAAGCGCATCCTGTGCAGAAGCATTGTTGGCGGCAGCGATATCCGGATCAATGCGGATGGGATCGGGCGGTTGCACGGTATTTTCTTCCGGAACCACGCGCACCACATTATCCAGAGATGCGATCTTGAGGATAGCGCCGGCTTTGGCCGCGCCCACCACAAGCTGATTGCCCATGGGATCGATAAAGGGCCGGGTGAGGGACCAGGTCATATACTGACTGATGTCGGTCCCCGCCTTGACGAAAACGCCGATCCTCACTTCATCAGATGCGGCCATACCCGAAAGCGCGCCATTTTCCAGGCCCAGCTTATTCAGGAGGAAAGGATGGATTTTGGCCATTGCTGCATCGACGCTGGAGGAAACAGTCGGGCCAGTGGCGCCCGGTTGCGCGGCGACGCTGCCCAGCGGCAATATCGAGAGCATCAATGCAATGGCCAGTATGGGGACAAGCCATTTGATAAGTCGTTTGTTACGCATTATTACACCATTCCTATAAGGGGGGAGAGGTGATTGAAAAGAAATCGTAAAATGACGAACCCAAATGCAGATTACAACTGGATGACAGGCAATCTACAAACAAATTTTCAATAGGCGCCTCCTTTCGCAATGATAAATGAGAAGTAAAATAGTAGATGATCCGTTACAGATTTCAAAAAGAAAAGACATAAATGACTGCATCATGCCTTTTGGAACCAAAGAAAAATCGTCTTGCGCGAAGAATCGCCATGCCATCGCTGATGGCCATGGCTATCCGGCGTGAAACACACAGAAGATATGCTATTTGTCTGGCGAGAGATCATATCAGCAGGAGAATTTTTGAAGGCAGTGGAGCAATGTGAGTGTGACGTGATTGCCATAAGGCGGAAAACCGATGTGACTGATTATCAATATGGCAGCTCCCTGTGATCCCGTGAGCGATAGGGCAGACCAATGAGGGATGGTCTCTGTCGATCGGGCTACCTTGCCCAACCACCTACAGGATAAAAAGATTTTTCGGTCTTGTCAAGTTCACAGTTGCAGCTACAAAAAAGACAGTTCAAAAAAACAGGCCGCAATTCAAAAACAAGCGCCGCAATTATCACGTCCCCCCCTCTCAATTCAGATTGCCAGCGATGACTGTTTTGCTTTATAATCACATCAGGTCAGACTTCGTTGATTTCACCCATTACGCTTTCGCTGAGGTGATGATGACTGTTCAACGCCAGGCGCAGTTTTCTCTGGAGGCTCTGCGCCCGCTGCTGGAATCGGATGGC
>WGCR01000299.1 GCA_015493675.1 Anaerolineae bacterium | reverse complement strand
AGCCTGGATTCTGGAAACCATCCGCGAGATTTGGAATCAGTTTGCCGAGAAATTCGACCGATTGTGGATCGAAAACGCCCGTCCCGACAGCGAGCTACTGCCCCTGGATTATTGGGATTTTCCGGGCGGCGAGCAGGCTTTCGCCGAATATCGCCAGCGCACCATCCAGCACATTCTGGAGGAGACGGCCGGGCACGGCGGCGTCAAATTCCTGCGCCGCATGATGGGCGTGGTCAGCGTTTGGGACATCTCCAGCATCGAAGACCCCGCGAAGCGGGCGGTGGCCGAGCGGGCCGCCATCCACATCGGCAAACGCTGGTTGATGGAACGCAAATCCTTTACCTCCATCGACGATCTCATCGGCATCGTACTGGAAGAAACAAAAGACATCGTTGTGTAATAGAGGCAACGATACAGGCCAAGGCGAGAAAACGTCAGCCTTTCTTGAACTAACCTGACAGGTTCCTTTGGCAACGATTCAAAGCCTTGCACGCCTTGTGGCTGGATACGAGAACCTGTCAGGTTTGAGTGAAAAAGACAACCAACTGGCATACGTTAGCAGTTACGGCCAAATTTGAAATTGCCGCCGTCACTGATAGCGCCGTGACGTTTGACGCATGACGCTGATTGACTGACAAATCTCGTTGCGCCGCCTCACTCGCCGAATGAATTCGGTTCTACAGGCGTTCCGCCGCCCGTCCCCCTGCGGGGACGGTTGATGACAGAGGTGAACCATGTCCATCATAATCATCGGCCCCAACGATCCCGCTTTGGATGCGCTGGATGCGGCCCTGGCCCGATTGCCCCATCTCGACGCCCGCCTGCACATCATTCCCTGGCCCGAGTATCGCGACGCGCTTATGGCGGGCCTGACCGCGGAGACCAGCCCCTGGCAGGCCGCGTTCATTCCCGGTCACATCTGGCTGCCCGAGCTGGCGGACCAGGGCTTGCTGGCGGCATTGGGACCGCTGGCGGCAGAGACGCCCGCGGCTGTGCGGGCGGGGTACGACGCGGGGGATGTCATTGCGGCGGTGGCCAACGAATGCCGATACGGAGGCCAGGATTTTCTGCTGCCCCTCTTCACCGACGGGCACATCCTCTTCTATCTTGAAAAGCGCTTCGATTTCGGGGAGGACGAAGTTCCCGTTATCGCCACTCGCGACATAGCGCATCTGGCCCGAAAGACCCATCATCCGCCCAAACATTATGGTTTGGCGCTCAAGGCCGATGCCAGTGAGATCTTCACCGACTGGCTGCCCTATCTGTGGGAGGCGGGCGGCCACATCTTCGATGACGCCGGGCGGCCCGACATCGCCAATCCCGTCAACATCGATGCGCTGGCCTACTACTGTTCCCTGCGCGACTATTGCCCGCCGCAAACAGCCGTTTATGGCAACGCGGAGATCGCCGACGTCATTCGGCGGGGCGAGACCGCACTGGTGGCCACCTGGGGCGGACAGGCCGCGCCTCTCTTTTTGGAAAACGACGCGGATTTGCCCTATCGGGCGGCTGTTTTTCCCACCCCCTGGAACGCGACCTGGGGCGTGGGGATTCCCGCCAATCAGCCCGTCAGCGCACAGCAACGCGCCCTGGCTGCACTGATGCAGGCCATGGGGCCAGAAACCGATCGGGCCGTCATTCGCACCGCGGGCAGCCCCGTGCGGACGAGCAGCTACTCGCCCGAGGCGCTGGCGCGCTATCCCTGGCTGGCTGCCCAGCGGGCCATGTTGGATCGGGCGAAGCCCTTGCCGGCAGACCCGAGGCTGGGACTATTCCTGGGGGATTTGTATGAGTATGTGCATCGGGCCTTTGTGGGAGAAATGTCGCCCGCGGCCGCGCTGCAGGCGGTGCAGACGCAGGCTGTTCGCACGACAGACACGGTTTACTGAACTTCATCCCCCCAGGCCCGCCTGCTATTTCACCGATTTATATAAACGGGATCGGCGTTCGCCGCATCCCGTTTCTTCTCAAAAGCGGACGGAATCTGGTTAGGCGCTCGCAGTTTTCCTATCCCACCCTGTTCCGTCTATAATTGCCTGCATGAAGATCAAGGTTATTCGCTCCGCCCGGCGGCGCAAGACCATCAGCGCCCGCATGGAGGGCGATGTAATGGTGGTGCGAGCGCCGCAGCATATATCGGAAGCAGAACTGAACGAGGCCATCGAGAATCTCAAGGCCCGCATCCAACGCCGCCAGCAAGCCCGAGAGCTGTCGAACGCTGATCTGGAAACCCGGGCGCAGGAACTCAATCGCCGCTATTTTGGAGGCAAACTGCGCTGGAACAGCATTCGCTGGGTGACCAACCAGCAAAAGCGCTACGGTTCCTGCACGCCCAGTCAGGGCAGCATCCGCATCTCTCACCGCGTGGGACAGATGCCGCGCTTTGTGCAGGATTATGTGTTGATGCACGAGCTGGCGCACCTGGTGGAAGGCAATCACGGGCCCCGGTTCTGGGCGCTGGTCAATCGCTATCCCCGCACCGAACGCGCCCGCGGCTATCTCATGGCCACGGGCCTGGAATCCCTGGAGGAAGACGTAGACAATGATGACATCCTTGACGCCTGAGTATCTGACCGGATTGGAGGCAGTGCTGCCGCGGGCGACGATGCGCAGCAAAGGCAGCGCCGATGTCTCGATCGGCGCCCGGGCCTTGCTGCCCCGCAGCCAGGAAACCGGATGGGCGTTGGCCGCCGCCCTGAGCGAAGCTCAGACTCCCGAGGAACGCAGCCTGGTCGAGGTGCAATTGCTGGCCGCGGCCGCGGCGGATCTGGCGGTGGCGGAACGGCTGGCAGGCGCCCCAGAAGAGAGCAAGTCCCTGCGCGGAGACGCCCCCGACGACGCGTTGATCTGGCAGGGGCTGACCAATCCGGCCTCACTGCTGCGCCCCACCATCCATCCGCCCCGTTATCGCGGCGCGGATAAAGACTTGCAGGCGGCCATCTACCAGACCCTGACCAGCATCCAGGAAGATGTCATCGAGACTACTGCCGACGCCATCACCGCTGCATTAACCATGAACATCGCCATCCTGCGAGAGGCGGCCAAACTGGCCGGGCTGGATGTAAAGCAGGCACTGGAAGACCTGGGCGCAGATGAGGTCGTCACCTTCGTTATCGAGGCATGGCAGAAACTGGCCGACCTCATCGGAGAGGATAATTTCGACAAAATCGAAAACACACTCAGCGAGAGCATCGAGAAGCTGCGGGAAAAAACGGCTGTCGCCACTTATGTCAGGAAATTCCTTGACGTCGATGGCATTTACAGAGAATGCCGCACGCTGGTGCAGCATTATGCCGGGCCCGATCAAGGCCTGGCCCGGCTCACGCCCGAGATTCTGGCGCTGGAGGGCAGCTTTGCCGGGCGCAACAAGCTGGCCGCCACCCTCATCCGCCTGCTCTCCCTGGCCAAGTTGGCGAAAGTCCTGCGCACGCCACCCTGGGGACCGATGATCGTGGCCTCGGGCTATCTGCTCATCATCGGTTATGAGCTTTACAGCGCCCACGACCACGTGGATTCCGATCGTTTTCCTTTCTTCGACCGGGTGGCGGGCGTGCAAACGTTGATCACCACCGGGCTGGGCGGTGATTGACATTTTCGTCGATTCTCTTTACACTCTAGTCCTATCCCACTTTTCTGGAGTCATTTATGGACCCGGTAGCATTTCACATCGGCTCATACCCGGTTTACTGGTATGGCATCATCATCACCACGGGCGCAGTCCTGGGCGCCTGGCTGGCCTCCTGGATGGCCAGGCATCGGGGCGAAGACCCTGATCACATCTGGAATATGCTCATCATCGTGCTGATTCTGGGCATCATTGGCGCCCGGCTTTATCACGTCTTCTCCCGCCCGGCGGTGGGGATTGGCTGGGATTATTACAAAGAACATCCCATGGATATCTTCATCCCGCGCAACGGCGGTTTTGCGGGCCTGGGCATTTATGGCGGCGTCATCGGCGGCGTCATCGGCGTATTGGGGTATACCTGGTACAAAAAACTGAACTTTTTCAAATGGGCGGATTTCGCCGTGCCGGGCGTTTTGCTGGCGCAGGCCATCGGGCGTTGGGGGAACTTCGTCAATCAGGAATTATTCGGGCCGCCCACTAAACTCCCCTGGGGAATCAAGATTGACTGCGTCAACCGCCAGTTTTACGAGCAGTACAATTGCAACGTTCTGGGGCCCGAGACCCGTTTTCATCCCACATTTCTCTATGAATCGATATGGAATTTTGTGGGCGTCGGACTGATGGTTTTTATCTTCAAAAAATTCGGTGACAAATTGCGGAATGGCGATTTACTGTTCTTCTATCTCATCTATTACCCATTGGGTCGATTCTTCATCGAATTGTTCTTCCGGCCCGATGCATGGACCCTGGGCTCACTGCCCACCGCCTCAGTCATTTCACTGATCTCCATGGCTATCGGCATATTGGGTCTGGTCTACAATCACTTCATCCGCAAACCGGTCGCCCCCGCTCCCGCCACGGCGCGTTCCGGAAAAAAACAACACTCCCAATCCAGGAAATCCAAGAAATCCCGAAAATAACTCACCAGGTCATATTTCGCAGCAAGTCATAAACCGAAAGGCCCAATTCGCCGCAGATGATGCGGGAAAAGCACAGATTTTCACGGATTTACGCAACAAAAATCCGCGTCGATCCGTTGCATCCGCAAAACAAGCGGCGAATTTTGCACTTCAAGATATGGCTGTACTGAAAAAACCTTCAACACAGAGGCACTGAGTGCACGGAGAAAGAAAAACGCGGGTTTGGAGGAGAAATTCTCTGTGAATTGCCACTATTTTCTCCGTGTCCTCTGTGGTGAAATGACCATTTTTCAGTCGAGTCAGATATGATGGCTGGCATTACGCAGAGTATGACCGTGTCAACGCAATCCACACACGAGGTTACACCGATGAAAAAACAATTGCTCATTCTTCTGCTCATCGCCATTCTGGCCCTGACAGTAGGCGCTTGCAGCGGCGCCAAAGCGCCCGCCGCCGAAGCGCCCCAGATCGATCTGGCCTCGCTGCCTGTCGATTTGACCGTACAGCAAGTGAACAGCATCCGCAATAATCCCGATGT
>WGCR01000298.1 GCA_015493675.1 Anaerolineae bacterium | reverse complement strand
GATCAGCTCACCGTGCATGAAACCGCCCTCGTCCAGCAGGAAAGAGACGACGCTGATGGCTCCCCACATGCGCCCGCCCTCCAGCAGCTCCACCCGCTGAGCGGTGAGATCGCCTTTATAAGCGCCGGAAACGGAAACGGTCTTGGCCTTGATATCGGCCAGGACGCGGGCGTTGGGCCCGATGATAACATTGCCCAGGGTTTCGATGCTGCCGCCTTCCATGACGCCATCGATGCGCACCGATGCTTCGCATCGAATTTCGCCGGTGATGACGGCGCTTTCGCCGATGATGACATCGACGCGGTCGGGTTCTGGGTGTCGGTCTCGCTTGAACATGGGTTTCTCCTTTTTCATCCCTGGTGTTTCATCAGCGGAGACATGGATTCGCCGCTGTGAATGCGGAATATCGCTTCAGCCAGCATGGGGGCAATAGAAAGCACTTCCAGCTTGGGATGCTGTTTTTCCTTGGGGACATGAATGGTGTCTGTAACGATCAGTTTGCTGATGTAGTCAGCCTTGTCTAACCGCTCCAGGGCGCTGGGAAGCAGCACCGGGTGGGTAATGGCCATAATGACTTCGGGCCGGGCGCCTGCATCCACCAGACTTTCCACCTGGGTGAGCACGCTGCCGCCAGCAATGAGATCATCGAAAACGATGGGCGTTTTGTTTTCGATATCGCCGACGATGGCGGTGGTTTCGGTGCTGGTAAAGCTGGTTCGGCGTTTGTGCATGAGCGCCAGCGGCAGATTCAGCAGGCGGGCGAAGCGGCTGGCCAGTTTGGCCCGTCCCACATCCGGGGCCACCACCACCGGGTCTTCCAGTTGCAGTGATTGGATGTGCCGGGCGAAGACAGTCATGGCGGAAAGTGGATCCACCGGGATATTGAAAAATCCCTGCGTGGCCTCTGCGTGGATGTCCACATAAATGACCCGGGAAGCCCCCACATTTTCCAGCATATTTGCTACGACTCGTGCGCTGATGGCTTCCCTGCCGCGTGCCATGCGTTCCTGACGGGCGTAGGGATAATAGGGCGCCACCACATTGATGCTGTGCGCTGAGGCCCGGCGGAAGGCGTCGATGTAGAGAATCAACTCCATCAGGTTATCATTGACGGGCATGGGGCAGGGCTGAATGATGAAGACGTCGTCTTCTCGCACCAGCTCATCAATGATGATATGGATCTCGGAGTCGGGCAGCCTGCGGGCCGTGCTGCGCCCGAGGGGCCGATTGAGGTGGTTGGCAACTTCTTCCGCCAGGGCGGGGTTGGCGTTGCCGCTGAAAATACGCAGAGTGTGCAAATTCCGTGACATGGGACAAACGGGCCTCTTGAGTGGAATCGGCGTTTTCAGGTTCTATTATACGGGCTGAGGCGGCGCATCCCAATTTTCGACCACACTTCTGCGTCCGCCGGAACCGTGACTGATTGCCCCGCTACTGGCGCGTCGCGACATCGATAGGCATTTGCAGAACGCCGCGAGTGTAGCGTCCCGCCCGGCTTTCCAGCGCTAACGAGCCGCCGGCTATCGCCATCAGCGCGCCATGAAGACCGAGGCCGCGCCCCGGATCCTCTGTGGAGCTCACCCCCACGCCGTTGTCCTCCACCGAAAGTTGCACCATGTCGTCATTGATCCATGCCCGCAATATCAATTTTCGGTGGGAATCATGCCCGGCGGGAAAAGCGTGTCGGGCCGCATTGCGCACCAGCTCCCGGGCCGCGTAGAACATGGCCTCCTGAGCCTGGGGATTGAGTTGGTTCAGCGCCCGGGCGGCATCGTTATCGATCTCCCAATGGATCGCATCGAAATTGCGGCCAAACTCCGTCTCGGCTGTGCGCCGCAGCGCCGGAATGAAGCCCAGACGGGTGATATCAGGCGTGGTCACGGCGGGCAATTCCCGTAGCAGATCCGAAACGTCCTGATGCGCCTGCGAGAGCTGTTCCAGGGCCATGGTTTTGCCCTCATCCGCAGCCAGGGCCAGCATGGCAGTATGGATGAGAGGCAGCACATCATCGTGGAGGATGCGCCGGGTGCGTTGATCCAGCAGTTGGGTGGCGGCCATGTGTTCCCGTTGCAGGGCCATCAGACGTCGCGATAGGGCCAGGCTGGCTTCGGCGTCGATGAGGCGCTCGCCCGTGGCCCGGGCGATCTCGATCTCCTCGCGCGCGTACAGCCCGCCATCCCGCCGCGGTCCCACCAGCATGACGCCGATCCGCCCCCGCTCACTCCACAAGGGAATGGCCCAGGCGCAGCCATCATACCGCCCGGCATCGATGGGCGCAATCAGTGCATTGGCCGGCAGTTGCGCAATGACTTCTCCTGTCTCGGGGATGTTGCGTCCTGGCGGATAGCTGCGCGGCAGCACGAAAGGAGCCAGGGGGCCGGTGGGAATGAGATAGGCGATGGAGGTATTCAGCAGATCGCGGCACAGGGCGTGGAAGGGATCCGGCGTTTTTGCGGCGTGGTTGGCGGTGAGAGACTCATACCAGCGTTGGCTGGAGACGAAGGGTCGGAGTTGCTGCATGCTTCGATCCCATTCCTGAAAGATGCGCCAGCCGGAAAGGGCTGCAAACGCGGCGATGAGCAGAGCCGAGAGTAGAGCCACATAAATGGGCGGGCGATTCAGCGTCAACAATCCCCCCACCACCAGACTGAATCCCCCGGCCAGGGCTGCCGCCCGGCGCCATTGGTTGGCCAGCCCGCGGCGGGGCAACGCCTTGCCGGTAAACAGCTCGTACGCGGCCATGGCCTGCCCCAACATGAGAATGACGCCCGCAATGAGCCCCTCCGCAATCAAATCCAACAGACCAATGGCGTTGAACGTCCGTGAGGTGAAAATATAGATGCCGCTTTGCGCCCGGGCCTGTGGCACAGTCCACAAAACCACAACGGCCACGACAATGGCCACCAGCAGCAACAGCACCGAAGCGGCGATGAGCCAGGGCCGGGCCCGCCGCCGGGCTTCGTCTCCCATCAGCCTCCGGCTGGGCTCGGGATGCAGGATTGCGTCCAGCGAGAGGGTCATGCTCAGCAACACGTAGATGGGAAAGGCCGCTGTGGCCAGGGGAATGCCGAAAATCGGGTAACGCAACAGCTCCCGCTCGGGCCAGATGGCGGGCGAGAGCCGATGGAGAAAGGGAAGATAGGGAATGCCCATCAGGGCCAGGCTGGCCAGGGCCGCGGCAACGATACTCATGAGCAGCCAAAGCCAGCGATGATGTCGACGACGCAATGCCGAATCGGGGGCGTCCCAATAGCCTGCATGCCAGAGAATGACCAGATACCAGGTCGCGGGCAGCAGCACCACCGGAGCCAGGCCCATAACAAACCAGGGAATGGCGCCGGGCGTCAGGTAGAGATTTCCGTTCTTCATCAGCAGCGCAGAATGGCTGACGAAGAAGAAGGAGCCCAGCAGAAATCCCCCCGCGGCCACCATCGCCCCGGGCGAACGCTGATCTGCATTGAGCCACACCGTCAGAGCCAGCCATAGCAGCAGAATGGCGTTGAACAGAGAAATGGCGATAAGCGCCCAATTGAGAAAGACGTTCGAAGTCATGGAAAGGTGTCGGCGGGCCCGGGGTTCAGGGCGTGATCAATGGAAGTGTTCAGTATTCAGCTATCAGTGGATAAGTGCAAGCGAACTGATGACTGAATACGGGGACGCTGTCAACCGGGCTGCCAGGGCTCCCATTCATCTTGTTGGTTGAGGATGGTGGCGTTGCCCTCATCATCCCAGTGGATGAGAATGCCAAGGCGGGCGATGAGCGCCGCCCGGGTGCGGGCCACTTTTTCATCGGTGTTGCTGTGTTTTAGATCCCAGGCTGCGTAGATTTGCCCATTGACGCGGCTGATGGTGCGCTTGTCGCGAAAGCCCAGCCGGGCCGCGATCTGTTCGTTGGTCAGCCCCTGGGCCAACATGCGGGCCACTTGTCGCTCGTTGGGCTCCAGCAGGGCCATGGGGTCGTTGGCATCCTTGCGCTGCACTTCCTGCACCCGGTCCGCAATGTCGGGGTCGATGAAACTGCGCCCGTCCACCGCATCCCGTAGCAGGGGAACCAGCATTTCGGGCAAAAGATAGTTGGATTTGCGCACATAGGCAAAATGGGTGAGGACGCCCGCCCGTCTGAACTGCCGGTAATAATCATCGTCATCCTGGATGGAGTAGAAGACGATGGGCATGCGGGGAAATTCGCGGCGGATGGCCACCGCAGCCTCGATGCCATTCATCACGCCCGCCAGTTGCACATCCATGAGGATGGCGTCGGGCGGCTGGCGCAGGCACAGCTCCAAAGCCTGTTCGCCGCTATCGCAGGCGACGATGACCCGCACGACGCCTGTGGCGTCCAGGCCCCGTTGCAGGGCCGGGCGCAGGCGGGGGTTGTCTTCGACAATGAGGATTTGCAGGGGCGTGGTTGGCATGGTGGCCTTATTGTGCGATAAGCGGCATATTTCGTCAAGCACCTGAGTGCGCGGGCGTTGGCATTCAAGCTGTTGAGGCGGGCGAGATAAAGTCGTATGCTGGGGCAAGCTATTTTGCGCTTGTCCCCCGAGATGCGATGCCCTTGTCACCAGCCGTTGCCGCGACGTTTCACGTCCGCGCGTTGCATCTTGCCCCGTTGGATTCACATTCCGGCTCGAAACCGCTACTCTCTATCATCCCTTGCACCGAGGAGTCTGCCGTATGAGCACCCGCTATCCCCTCCGTCTGCTTTTTGTCGGTCTGTTTTTGGGCTGGGCCTTTGATTTGCTCTTTTGGGGCAAAATACCCGGCGTTTCCGTGTTCATCTACAGCGTCTTACTGCTGTCAGGCTTGTTTCTGGCCTTGCATTGGCAGCAAGCCCGAGCCATGACGGTCAACCTGTGGATGCCCGCGTTGATGATTGTCTTTGCACTGCTGGCCTTTGTACGGGCCAACGGCTTTCTTGTTTTTCTGGATATCCTCGCCATCGTCATGTTGTTGGCGCTCATTAGCAACAACCTGGTGCGGCGGTCAACATGGCGGCTGCGGGTGAGCGATCTGCTGCTCGATCCTGTCAAATCCATGGTTTATACGCTGATTGGATCGTCATACATCGTCAGAGAAAGCCGACGCGTGACATCTGAGGATATGGGAGAGAAACCCGCCAGCCATCTGCCCGCAGTTCTGGTGGGATTGCTCATCTCCCTGCCTCTGCTGCTGGTGCTCGTCCCGCTGCTTATGTCTGCCGACCTGATTTTCGCCAAGTTGGTAAATGACATTTTTATCTGGGATAAGATGCTGGAATGGAGCATCCGCATCGCCTTCATGATTCTTATCGGGCTATTGGCGGGAGGCGCATTGCTGTATTCCTCTCAAAAACAATCGCCCGATCCCGATCTGTTCAGCGCTCCCTCCCGCGAAACGCCACCTGCATCCCCTTCATCCTTCAGCCATCTGGGCCCCATCGAAACATTGTTCCCCATCAACCTGATCAATTTGCTTTTCCTGGTCTTTGTCATCATCCAGATACCCTATCTTTTTGGCGGCGAATTGAATATCGGCGAACACAGTTTCACTTATGCCGAATATGCCCGCCGCGGCTTTGCCGAGCTGGTGTTCGTCGCCCTTTTCATCTTCGGCGTCATCCTGATTCTGCGCAAATTGAGCTTGCTGGAAACTCCTCGGGCCAAGCGGGCATTCAACCTGTCAGCTTCGCTGTTGTTGCTCCTCACTCTGGTGCTGCTTATCTCCGCCTTCAAACGGTTGGCTCTGTATGAATCGGTTTATGGTTTCACCACCACGCGCATCTATCCCCATGTGTTCATGGTGTGGCTGGGATTGCTGTTGATATGGTTTATCGTCACCTTGTGGCTGGCGCCCGGGCGGCTGGCCATCGGCATCCTGGCCGCGTCATTCGGCTTCATCCTCACCCTCAACCTCCTCAATCCCGACGCGTTCGTCGTCCACCAGAACGTCGCCCGATATCAGGGATTTGGCGATATTGCCATCTCGTTGGATGGGAGTGCGATGGACGCCTACTACTTCCGTATGCTTTCCGAGGATGCTGTGCCGGCATTGCTGGCGGAATTGCCTCACATGGGCGGGGTGAGCGTTCTCGTCGAGAAAGATTTGGAAAATCGCTATCACCGAATGGCGCGAGATGCCGGATGGCGGCGTTGGCAATCATGGAACTATTCCCGGTGGCGGGCGTACAGGTTATTGCAGACGCATTTCGATTAATCGTCCCATGCCGGCTCATTGCTTTGGAAATACGCCGGACTACGAATCCGGCTGGAGGCGGATGATCGCAAGGCGGACGCGTCATCCGCCGTGTTAACCATCGGCGAGCCGCCCTGGTTGCCGTATCTGCCACACATCTGTTCCGTAAATAGGACGCGGATGAACGCGGATAAATCGTGAAAATCTGTGACCGAAGGCCGTGGAAATCCGTGTCCTCATTTTCATTCCTTATCGGCGTGCAGCCGCTCATGGCATCTGCTTCGCAAATAGGACGCGGACGAACG
>WGCR01000297.1 GCA_015493675.1 Anaerolineae bacterium | reverse complement strand
GACCAAAGGAAATACAACTTGAAGCGCTGGCTGAACGTAAAAGGAATCCCCCCCATCTCCGCCAGCCAAAGCTCGATGTCCTTCATAGCAGGATTTACAGAAGCCGTGTAAGGAGAAACCAGCACCCAAACGGGAGAGTCACCAGATACAAGCTCCCGGAGCTCCGATTCATCCGCCACAACAGAGGTTTTTTCCCAGACATCTGCAGGAAGATAATGTCTCATATAATAACGATCTGCAGAAGAAGGGAAAACCAAATCATCCGAGGCAGCCATATCCTGCATCAACAATTCGCTCGCGCCTTTCCAATCCTCGCGTCCATCCATGAGGGCGTAATAGGTCTGGATTTTGAAAAAATTGACGCCCGGCGCAAAAAGAACAATCAGCAGACCGACGATCAGAGACACCATCAGCCCCAAATGCACCCAACGCCACCGATCTCTGCCCCAAAAAGATTGAACGGCTTTCCCTAAAAGCGCCAGCCAGGCATCGACGCCGCCCGCAACCAGGATAAGAAAAAAGGGAAGGCCAAAGATAATCTGGCGAGCATCGAAAAAATAGGTGCTGTGATGATCAATCCATAATGCGATGGGCAGAAGGCCCATCAACCACACCCCCAGGACCACCGCCACGGCTTTTTTTGCACGAACCCAAAAGACGAAACCTGAAAGCGCCAGCACGAGCGCCAGGGATTCCCCCTTATCCAGGCCCGTCATCTCCCTGAGAACGTTTTGGATGAGTTCAAAACTCAGTGGGGGTGGCGTAGCGCCGCCAAATCCCTTCTCCTTGGGAAGATCATAGAAAACCCAGGGTAAAAACAGCACGCCAGCCATGCCCGCTGCAATCAAAAAATGGGTAATGCGAGAACGCCACGGCGTGTTTTTGGAGGAGAGAGCGGGCCAAAATCCATCGGCCAACGCCCAGGCGCCGTGAAGCAGGATCACAAAACTGCCATAATAGTGGCTGTAAAGCATTAAAAGCGCTGTGATGGCATAAGCCAGCCACCAGCGTGGTTGATCTCTTTCCCATGCTTCCCAAAACAGCTCGGTGCTGAACAGGGCCAGGAAGATAAACAGCGCATAAAAACGCACTTCCTGAGAATAAAACAGATGCATGGGGTTGACAGCCAAAAACATGGCCGATAACCATCCTGCCTCCCGAGAAAAAAAGCGCTTCCCCAGCCGATATGTCCAATAGACTGCCAGAATGCCCCACAGAGCTGCTGGCAGCCGTAATGCGAAATCAGAATGCGCGCCCAAAAGCAACGCCGCTTTGGTCACAAGGTAATCCAGGGGAGCGGCACCGTGATGCCGTTCCACCCCCAGCCAGAATTGCGGGAAGGGCAGGCCCGCAACCAACACCTGGCCGATTTCGTCGATCCACAAGCTGGGATAGCCCAGCCTGAAAAATCGCAGGCCCGTTGCAACCAGAAGAATCAAGGCCAACAGCAGGCGCTCAAGCCAGAGGGGTGGAGCGTAATTCCGAATAGAACCTGTCATCTTGGGTAGACGCCATGAACGGCTGCACGTCGATAAAAACAATCATCACACGCCAGGGGCGCCAAGACGCTAAGATTTTCTTGGCTTCTTTCTCTTCTTTTTCTTTTTGCGTCTTGGCGCCCTGGTGTGAGTTTACGCCCGCTGCACGCCCAACGCAATCTTCTTGCCGTCGATCTTGTGAGTCTCGACGTGGGCGTCGGCAGGGGGTTCGCCCGGGATGAGCTCGTCGGTCAGGGTTTCGGCCTGGATGTATGGGGCCCAGGCGGCCATCACCTCAGCCAGCTCCTCATCCTCGGTGGCCCACCAGGTGCGAATGTGGTCGGCGATGTCGAAGTCCGCGTTCTTGCGCATGTTCTGGATGCGGCGCACCACCTCCCGGGCCAGGCCCTCGGCCCGCAGCTCGGGCGTGATCTCGGTGTCGACGCCCACGGTGATGACCTTGTCAGCGGCCACAGCCAGGCCCGCTGCGGGCAGGGTCTGCACCAGCACCTCGTCCGGGCTCAGAACCACCTCCTCGCCTGCCACCGTCAGCGCGATGGCCTCGCCCGCGTTGACTTTGGCCACCACATCCTCGGGCGGCAACGCCGAGAGCGCGGCCCGCACTTTGGGGAATAGCTTGCCGAATTTGGGCCCGAGCAGGCGGTTGTTGGGCAGAATGCGGTAGGAGACCAGCTTTTCGGGCGTGTCCACGAACTCGATCTCCTTCACATTCAGCTCATCGGCCACGATGTCCAGGATTTCGGGGGTGAGATCGGCCCGGCCCTCGCCCACATGCACGTAGAGCTTGCTCAGGGGCTGGCGCACCCGCAAGTTGGCGTTGCTGCGCGCGGCCAGGCCCAGGCTGGTCATGCGCCGGGCCAGGGCCATCTGCTCCAGCAGGGTCTGGTCGATGACCGACTCGTCGGCCTCGGGCCAATCGGTGTGATGCACGCTCTCTCGGGCCTCGGCGAACGCGCCCCGCACCAGGTTCTGATACATCACCTCGGTGACGAAGGGGGTGAAGGGGGCCAGCAGGCGGATGAATTTCACCATCAGATGATAGAGGGTGGCGTAGGCGTCGTTCTTGTCCGCGTCCTGCTCGCCCTTCCAGAAGCGGCGGCGGCTGCGGCGCACGTACCAGTTGGTGAGGTCATCCAGCAGCGCCTCCACAGCCAGGGTGGCGGTGTAGGCGTCGGAGTTTTCCAGGGCCACAGTAGTGCGGGCCAGCACATCGTTGAGCCGGGCCAGTATCCAGCGATCCAGCGGGTTGCTGACCGCGGGGGTCGGGCCTTCGGGATGTGCGGGGTCGAAACCGTCGGCCGCGGGCGTCCAGCCATCCAGATTGGCGTAGGTGACCAGGAAGTTGTACACGTTCCACAGGGGGATGAGGAAGCGGCGGCGCACCTCGTCGGCCCGGCCATAACCAAAGCGCAGGTTGTTCTCGGGCTTGTGATTGCAATAAAGCCAGCGCATCACATCCACGCCCATCTTGTCCGCGGCTTCGTTGAACTCGATGGCGTTGCCCCAGCTTTTGTGCATCTCCCGACCATCTTCGGCCAGCAGGGTGGCGTAGCCAAAGACCTGTTGGGTGGGGTTTGAGCGGTCGATGACGGTAGCCATGGCCAGCAGGCTGTAGAACCAGTTGCGGAACTGGCCCGGGAAGCTCTCGCTGATCCAATCTGCGGGATACCACGCCCGCCAGTAGTCGGGATTGGTGCGATACTGCAGGGTGCTGAAGGAGACGATGCCCGCATCCAGCCAGGGGTTGCCCACATCGGGGATGCGGTGCATGTCGCCGCCGCATTTTTCGCACTTGAGCACGAGGTTATCCACATAGGGGCGATGGGGCGTGTGCCCCTCGAAATCCTCCCAACCGGCGACGGCCCGCTCCTTCAGCTCGTGTTCGTCGCCGACCACGTGGTAGTGGCCGCATTCGTCGCACACCCAGAAGGGCAGCGCCAGGCCCCAGTAGCGTTTCTTGGAGATCATCCAGTCGTGCATGTTC
>WGCR01000296.1 GCA_015493675.1 Anaerolineae bacterium | reverse complement strand
GGGTAACAGGGGGTTCGGGCGAGAGGGCTTCGATGCTGGCCATGGCTTCCCCGAATGTATTCAGGGCTTCCTGGCGGGTGGCTGCGCCCACTGCGTAGCGGGCGGCCATTTCCGCGGCAACGATGAGCGCCTGGCGGGCGGCCACGGTGGCCGTGGATCCGGTGCGATGCTCGGCGTAAATCCGCTGGGCCAGGAGCATGGCGTCGATGGGATCGGGATGCTCCCTTTCCAGCAGACGCCGCAGCTCCGTCGCGTCTTTCACCAGGGCCTCTGTCTCGGCGTTGGCATGACGGGCCAGACGGGCCGCGGTCCAGCGCTGAGCCGTGAGCAACGCGGGCTCGCCCTGCGCGTCCACGGGCGTCACCGCCGCGCCCAGCAGGCCGAAGCCAATGAGGACAACCAGCAGGAGGGCGGCCACCACGGGCCAGGTGATGCGGGTGAGGTCGAGTTCCATAGACAGTCTGAGGTCCGGGGTCCGAAGTCCAAGGTCGATGACGTGGATAGCGAGGCTTGGCTCACAGATGGAATGACGAAAGTGGACGAAGATGGACGAAAGGACGAAAAAGGATTCGTCCACGTTCGTCTCATCGTCCATGTTCGTCAAAAGGTGAAGGAAGATGCTGCTATCTGACGATCATTCTGTATCGACTCACTGCAGTGACGTTCACCGTAAACGCGGGCGTGAGGCCGAAGATGAGGCGCAGGTCACCCGCGGTGCGGACAGTGACCTCATCCCGGCCTTCGTCGATGGACAGGCTCACGAAACGGGGGTGATAGGTGGCGGGGTCCAGGTTGTGCAGGCTGGCCGTGAACGCGTCTCGGGCCTCGGCCAGGGCGCAGTCGGGCAGGAGCCGGGTCTCGCCCGTGTTCTGGAAGTGGGGCGCGTCCACGCATTGGGCTGCGGCGGCTGCGGCGGCATCGGCCGCGGTGGCCAGGTTGCTGCGCAAGAGGAAGTATCGGGAGACGTCGAGGCTGAGACCGCCCAGGGGCAGGAGCACGGTGACGATGACCAGCGTGCTCCAGACGAGATCGCCTCGGCGGTCTCGGAGCCAGTTCAGGAGCGACATGGCGAGGGAGCGAAAGGGCGAATGGGCGAAAGGGCGAGTGGGCGAAGGGGAGACCAGGCGACTAATCGACCATGCGACTAGCCGACTAAAAGGAGCCGACGACCTCGCCCAGCTTGGCGGCGAGCTTGGCGCCCAGCGCGTACCACAGGCCCACCGCGGCCACGACGATGGCTACTAAAATCAAGCCACGTTCCACCATATCTCCAGAATCATCGGTCAGGAAACGGTAGAAGGGATGTTGAAGGATGGGTTGGATCATGGGATGCTTGCACCTCGAATGGATGGGAAAAAAGGGCGGAAAAACAAAAAGGACCCCGCGAGAAAATCACGGAGTCCTTGGCTCGGGCGCAGTTCGCGCCTCTTCTGCGATTATGGCATTACCCCCGCCCGCGGGCAATGGCGGGGTTGGGGCATCAGGATGTTCTTATGCGAACAACACCGCCCAAAGCAGGTTCACGCTCATGTGCGTGAGCGCAGAGGCCGTCACTTTGCCTGTCTTCCACCACACCCAGCCGTAAGCCAGTCCCGCCACCGTGGCCATAAGCATGTACGCCCAGTTGGGTTCAGGGAAGCCAGGCGTCCTGTTGTTGAGATGGGACGCGCCGAAGATGATCGCAGCCGCCATCAGTCCATAAGCCCAATGGCCCCAGCGGCGGGTTAGCATGTTCTGAATGACGCCACGGAACAGGATTTCCTCAGCCAGAGCGATGAGCAGATAACCGCCGAGGATCATCCCCAGAAAGTCGGGCCATCCGGGCCAGACGATATTCACTTTGAGAAAGCCCATGCCCAATCCCATGGGAATGCCGACCACCGCAAAGAAGGCCAGTCCAGCCGCAGCATATCCCACATCCCGCAGTTGAAACCGGAAGTCGAAGCCGAAGTGAGGAAGCGGGTCCCGGATGAGAAAGAGATACAGGGCCAGCAGGATGCCGGTGAGCTTCTCGATGGGTAGCGTGAGGCCAGGCAGCAGAGAAGCGCCCACATCGGGCAACCCCAATGCATGTATCCAACTTCCGACGGACAATCCCAAACTTTCGAAGGGCAGGGCGAACAGGCTGGGTTCCAGCGGCAGCCAGAGGGCCAACACCACCAGGATGTTGATCAGGCTGCGCAGCCAGCCTTCTTTGGGACGAAAACGCATCAGCAGGATGGGGATCGCCAGATAGAGCACAAAGGTTAGCAGATGAGCAGGCTGCGGACGCAGGCCCGTGGCCAGCAGCATGGGCGTTAGCAGCACGAGTGCGATCCAGTCCCCCACGCGCTGAAAGCCCC
>WGCR01000295.1 GCA_015493675.1 Anaerolineae bacterium | reverse complement strand
CCTACAATGGTTGCCTACCTGTATAGTTACAATGGAAAAAGGATATAGAGAGATGGTTTATTTCTTCCAGGCGGCCTCGTATGACCGGATGGCGTCTATGTTGGCCAGCAGATAGCCCAGGTCGTCCAGGCCCTGGATGAGACATTGCTTGCGATAGGCGTCGATATCGAAGCTGATTTGCTGGCCGTCGGGCAGGGTGACGGTTTGCGCGGGCAGGTCGATGAGGATGCGAACATCAGGCTCCTCCTCGACCAGGTCCATGAGCATGTTGACGGCGTTTTCGGGCAGGGTGATGGGCAGCAGGCCGTTCTTGAGCGCGTTGTTGTGGAAGATGTCGGCGAAGCTGGGCGCAATGACGGCCCGGAAGCCATAGTCGGTCAGGGCCCACACCGCGTGCTCACGGCTGGAGCCGCTGCCGAAGTTCTTGCCCGAGATCAGGATTTGGGCGTCGGCGTATTCGGGCCGGTTGAGAACGAAGTCGGGGTTGGGCGAGCCATCGGGCAGGTAGCGCCAGGCCGCAAACAGGCCCGCGCCCATGCCCGCTTTGGTCACTGCGGTGAGGAATCGGGCGGGGATGATCTGGTCGGTGTCCACGTTTTCCGCCCGCAAGGGGGCGGCGGTGGCGTTGAGAGTTGTAAAGGGGTTCATGGGCAGTGGTTAGTATTCAGTGAGCAGTGTTCAGTGGGACGATTGAATTTGAATTGCAAATGCTAAGGAGACGATGGTAAAATGGCAGCGTAGCGTTATCGCTTATCTACAGGAGCGTGCAAGATGGCCGCAGAAGATGTTTCGAAACAGATAGCAGAGCTCACACGTCGCGTCGAGGCGCTGGAGGCCCGCCTGGGCCAGACCAAGACCCCTTCCGCATTGCGGGAGGCGGGCCCGGTGTATTACGTGGGCGCTGACCAGCGAATACAGAGCGGGGTGGTTATCCCGGCTGCTGTGTTTGAAGACGCGGGCATGACGCCTGGGGAGATGTTGGTGGAGCTGGCCGTGTACCTCTTCGATAAAGAAGTGCTGACGCTTGGGCAGGCCAAAGCGCTGGCGGGCATGTCCATGGCCGATTTCATGCAGTTGCTTGGCCAACGCGGCGTGAATATGCACTATGATGTGGAAGAATTCGAGCAAGATATCGAGACACTGAAACGAACCGGTCTGTGGGGATGATTGTCGTTTCGGACGCCTCCGTGCTTATTGCCTTGGCTCGCGTCGGCCGCCTCGATATGCTGCCAACGCTGTTTGGAAGGGTTTTCATATCAAGGGCCGTTGCCCAGGAAATTGAGGTTGGTGGAAAGGCCGGAAGCGAACTACTCAAGCAGGCCGCATGGATTCACATCATTGATTTACAGAGCCAGGCACTGGCAGAGGAGCTTTCATCTCTGCATAGGAACAACGTGAAGCTCGATAAAGGTGAAGCGCAAGCTATCGCACTGGCGTTGGAACTCGATGCAGATTATCTGCTGATCGATGAGCGTCGCGGCAGAAGGGTGGCAGAATCGTTGGGGATTGACTTGATTGGCGTCCTGGGCGTTTTGGCTCTGGCCAAACGGAAAGGGCTTTTGCCCGAGATTCGTCCGGCCTTGGACGCCTTGCTCCGGGCGGGATTTCGCATCAGCAACGATTTGTATCGGTTCGTACTCGAAGATGCGGATGAAGCGTCATAACATCTCGCGCACATCCACCAGACGCCCGTGGATGGCCGCGGCCGCAGCCATGAGGGGACTCATCAAAAAGGTGCGTGAGCCCGGGCCCTGACGCCCGCGGAAATTGCGGTTGCTGGTGCTGGCCACATATTGGCCGGGCCCGGCTTTATCGTCATTCATGGCCAGGCACATGCTGCAACCCGCGTTGCGCCACTCGAAGCCCGCTTCGCGGAAGATGCGATCCAGTCCTTCGGCCTCGGCCTGGGCCTTGACCGCCTTGGAGCCGGGCACGACCAGGGCCTGCACGCCGTCCGCCACCCGCCTGCCCTCGACCACGCTCGCGGCCATGCGCAGGTCTTCGATGCGGCTGTTGGTGCATGAGCCGATGAACACGATGTCGATGGGTTGGCCCAGCATAGGCTGACCTTCTTTCAGCCCCATATATTCCAGCGCCGCCTGCAAGTCGCGGCGTTGGGCGGGATCATCCAGCTCGGCCAGGGTGGGTACGCGTCCGGTGATGGGCACGCCCTGGCCCGGATTGACGCCGTAGGTGACCATGGGCGCCAGGTCGTCCGCGTTCAGAGTCATCTCCCGGTCGTAGGTCGCGCCCTCGTCGGTGGCCAGCGTGCGCCAATACGCGACGGCCTCGTCCCAGGCTTCGCCTGCCGGGGCGTAAGGACGGCCTTTGAGCCAGGCGAAGGTGGTCTCGTCCGGGGCGATCATGCCGGCCCGGGCGCCGCCTTCGATGCTCATGTTGCAGATGGTCATGCGCCCGGCCATGTCCAGCTTCTCGATGGCGCTGCCGCGGTATTCGAACACGTGGCCGCGGCCGCCGGCCACGCCATTTTTGGCGATGATGGCCAGGATGACGTCCTTGGCGGTGACGCCCGGGCCCAGTTCGCCTTCCACATTGATGGCGAAGGTCTTGGGCTTGTGTTGCAGCAGGGTTTGCGTGGCCAGCACATGCCCGACCTCGCTGGTGCCGATGCCGAAGGCCAGTGCGCCGAATGCGCCGTGGGTGCTGGTGTGGCTGTCGCCGCAGACGATGGTGCTGCCGGGCTGGGTGATGCCCATTTCGGGCCCGACCACGTGCACGATGCCCTGCACCGGGGCTTCGATATCCCA
>WGCR01000294.1 GCA_015493675.1 Anaerolineae bacterium | reverse complement strand
GCTGACCTACGGTGATTCCGATCTCACCACCCTCACCGAAATCATGCGCTACGCGCCTTTCGTCAACATGACCGGACACCCCGCCATGACATTCCCCGTTGCTTATGCCGAAAACGGTCTGCCCGTGGCCATGCAGGCCATCTCCCGCCATTGGGATGAGACGACGCTGTTCCGGCTGGCTTTGGCCGCGGAAAAGCGCCTCGAACGCCGCAAGCCGCAGATTTTCTTCGATTTGCTGGACTAATCGCCAGCTTTCACCTGCCACTCCGCCAGCAGCGCATCCAGGTCTTCGGGCTTGCTGATGCGCTGCACCTGGTGGACAAAAGTGGACAGATCCGGCGTGAGGCTGCGTAGTTTCCGCAGTTTCGGGCCGATGGGATCAGTGGATGCGCCCGTTGTGGCATACGCGCCATGAAAGGCAAAATAGGCCTGATTCAACTTGCGAATGTAATAGCCGTGCTCGACAAAGAGCTTGCGCCGGGCCTCCATGTAGGCCTCGGCCTCCTCGATTTTTCCCGCTTTCAACAGCTCATCCACCTTCAGCCGCGTACGCCGCATTTCCAGCCGAAAATCGAATTTATTGGGATCAGGGGGAGGCAGTTCGGCAGGGGTTTCGGGCAAAGGCTGCGGTTTCGGTTTGGGGATGCCATAATAGCGCCAGCCAGCCTCCGCCCCGACCTCTTCTCCTGCAATCGTCGCCACAGTTTCGTTGATGGCGTCCATCTGTGGGCTGTCGAACATGTGCCAACCCAGAGGATGAAAAGCCATGTAGGTATGCAGCCATTCATGTGCAACCGTGTTGAGAATCCAGGAAAGGCTGGCCTCATCGGTGAGCATGGTTGGCCATACGCCCAACCCGCCAAGTTCCTCCACCAGGGTTGAAACATCGAATTTTTGGGCAACCTCATCCTCAATGTTTTCTTTTTGGGGGATGGTCAGATCCGGGCGCAAATGCACGCCCGCCTCCAGCTCGATATGATCGCGCGGAGACACGACGAGATAGTTGGGCAGAGCGCTGAAATTGAAGACCAACGGCGGCCATAACGTTCCTGCCGTTCCCAGCCCCATCTCCTCCAGGGTCTGACCCACCTGCTTCTGTAAAATAGTTTCCGCCATGGGACGCGCGTCATGCAGCAATTCGCGGGTTTGCGCTGATTGCTGTTGCAGCGATTCACTGGTCGCGGCAGGGTTGCTCTGCTCCGGATCGGCATAAATGCGATTGATCTCAAAATTCAGGTGCTGTTCCTGCCGGGCCAGCATCACATAATTCTCCACCAGCGTCTTCTGCTCCTCGGGCGAGAGACGCATCCCCGGTCGGGTAATCAAATCGCCAGATTTCGATAAGATGGCCCCCACCTCATAACCGGCCAGATCAAACTGATAGGGTTTGACCACGCGGGCGATCTGTTTCTGAACAGGCGTAGAAGGCGAAAATTTCTGCCATGCCCACGCCCCCGACAGGACGCAAATCAGAGCAAGAACCAGGGTAATACCGAGGAAGAGAAAGGAAAATCTGCGTTTCATGTGAATAAAAACAAACGCCCCCAGTGAAAGCCGGAGGCGTCGTTGCCTGGGTGAAAGTGAAAAGTTTAACGTTGATCCATGGGCACAAACTCGCGCTCCATGATGCCATCATAGATCTGACGAGGACGGGCGATCTTTTGTTCCGGATCCGCCAACAGCTCACGCCACTGGGCGACCCAGCCCACAGTTCGCGGAATGGCGAACATCACCGTGAACATGGCTGTGGGGATATTCAGCGCCTGATAAATGATGCCGCTGTAGAAGTCGACGTTGGGATACAGCTTGCGCTTGGCGAAGTATTCCTCATTCAACGCCCGCTTCTCCAGCTCAAGAGCAATATCCAGCATGGGATTGCGACCGGTCACCTTGAAGACCTCATGCGCGAAATTCTTGATGATGCGGGCACGCGGGTCATAATTCTTGTAAACACGATGTCCGAAGCCCATCAGGCGCTCTTTGCCGCTCTTGACATACTCAAGATAGTCGGGGATGTTCTCGACGCTGCCGATCTTGGCCAACATGCGCAAAACGCGTTCATTGGCGCCACCATGCAGCGGGCCCGAAAGCGCTGCCGCAGCCCCGGCCACAGCTACGTAGGGATCAGCCTGGGCGCTGCCAATGACG
>WGCR01000293.1 GCA_015493675.1 Anaerolineae bacterium | reverse complement strand
TGGGGGAAGGGGGCGTTCATGCACAACCTCCGATGGAATGTCATTTATTCATCATATTGGACAATTTTATCAAATTTCGTTACAAGTTGCAAAGATTTTTAACCTATTTCCCCTTTATTGATGTGATTTTATAACAAACAAGCATTTGAATCGACCTCCGGGAGGTCTGAACCTGCACGCAGTCCATCCTGTATTCCCACACAATCCCACATCGGCATGGGTAATGTGGGTTTTTGTGGGATAAAAAAGGCCGGAGGAAGCGTCCCTCCGGCCAGGTTGGTTGATACGGGGTGATTATTGGGCCGATTTGATCTCGTCCCACATGCGCTGATAAACGCTCTCGAACTCGCCCAGGGGCTTGATGAGATGCAGCTTGGCCCGGACTTCGGCGGGCGGGAAGATGATGGGGTTGTCGGTGTAGTCGGAGTCCATGGTGGCGATGGCGGCCTTGTTGGGGCTGGCGTAGTAAGTGTAGTCGGCCAACATGGCGCCCACATCGGGCCGCAGCAGGAAGTTGATGTATTGCTCGGCTGCCAGCTTCTGCTCGGGGCTCACGCCCTTGGGAATGCAAATGTTGTCGATCCAGATGGTGCCTCCTTCTTTGGGCATGACATAGCCAATGACGCCATCATAATCATCATTCGCCTGCAAGAAATCGCCATTCCAGCCATGGGCCAGGATGTTCTCGCCCGATCCAACCAAATCCTCGTAAGTGTCGCTATCAAAGCCGGAGACGCCTTTTTTGGCGCCGATGATGAGCTGCTTGGCCTCCTCCAGTTGGGCCTCATCTTTGGTATTGTTGTCATAGCCCAAATAAATGAGGGCAGCAGAGAAAACTTCGCGCACGTCATCCAGCAGGGTCATGCGGCCATACCAGGGATCGCTTTCCTGGGCCTTGAAAATCTGCTCCCAACTCGTGGGCGGCGTGTCCAGCAACTGGTTGTTATAACCGATGCCCGTAGTGCCCCACAGATAAGGGACGCAATACTTGTTGCCCGGATCATAGTACATTTTGGTGAATTGCTCATCCAGGTTCTTGAGATTGGGGATGTTGTCGTGGTCCAGCTCTTCCAACATGCCTTGATCGATCATAATGTAGGCGGTGTAGTCAGAAGGCACGATCAGAGCGTAACCGGTGCTGCCGCCCTGCAGTTTGGCGAGAAGATCTTCGTTGCTGGAGAAGTTGTCCTCGACAACCTTGATGCCTGTCTCTTCCTTGAATTTGTCGTACATCTCGGGGGCCACATAGTCTGACCAGTTGTAGATGACGATCTCATCCGCGGGTTTCACAGCTTCTTCCTTGGGAGCTTTGGTGGGCTTGGGAGCCTCGGTGGCCTTAGGAGCCTCGGTGGCCTTCGGCGCTTTGGTGGCGGCAGGCGCCTTGGTGGCCTTCGGAGCCTCGGTGGCAGGGGCGCCGCCACATGCGGCCAGAGCCAACACAGCAATGAGCAAAATGGCGATCAGTGCGAGTAAATGTTTGCGTTGCATGAAATCCTCCTTTTGGATTGAGTGAAGGGGAATGGAGAGGGTGTGCAGTGTTTAGCTGACAGTTGGTTGTTAGCTGTTAAAATCCCATCTGCACGGCATCTTCGTCGCCGCTGCGGCTGCGCAGCAGGATGGAGAGAATGACAAGCGAGAGGGAAACCGCCAACATGAGGGTGGAGACAGCATTGATCTTGGGGGTGACGCCCTTCTTGATCATGCCAAAGACGCGCACGGGCAAGGTGTTGAATCCGGCGCCACTGGTGAAGAAGGTGATGACAAAGTCATCCAGCGAGAGGGTGAAGGCCAGCAGTGCGCCGCCCACAATGCCCGGCATCAGCATGGGCAGAGTGACGCGGCGGAAGGTCTGCCAGGCGTTGGCATAAAGGTCCTGAGCCGCCTCTTCCAAAGTGCGATCCATCTGGGCAAGGCGGGCGCGGACAACGATGGCCACGAAGGAGGTGTTGAAGGCCACATGCCCGATGATGACCGAATAGGGCACGGCCAGCTTCACGCCAAAGAAATTCACCTTCCAGGGCGTGAAGCCGATGCCTGACATGTTGAAGAATAAGAGCAGCATGATGGCCATGGCGATGTCGGGAATGATGACTGGCAGATAGAACATGGCGTCCACCGCGGTTTTCCCCCTGAAACTGTAGCGCTCCAGGCCCATGGCGGCCAGCGTGCCCAGCACCGTGGCAATGGCGGTGGAAACAATGGCCAAAAACAGGCTGTTCCACACCGAAAGCATGATCTGCCCATCCTTGATCATCTTGAAATACCAATCGATCGTGAAACCCGCCCATTTGCTGACCGAGCGCGAATCATTGAAGGAAAAGATGACCAGGATCAGGATGGGGAGATAGAGAAAGGCGAAAGCCAGAATGCCGTAAGTTGTCAGGCTCCAGCCGCCCAGCTTGGCCCGCAAGCGATCCCGGCGGGCGTTGTATCCTGCCGAAGAGGGAGTTGTCATGACGCCGCCTCCGTTTTCGTCGTCCAGCGGAAATAGATGAGGGTGGCGATGAGCATGGCGATCATCATCAGCATGGAAAGGGCGGAGCCAAAGGGCCAGTCATGCGCGCCCAAAAATTGATTGCTGATGATGTTGCCGATCATCAACGATTTGCCGCCGCCCAAAATGGCGGGCGTGACGAATGCGCCCAGAGAGGGGATGAACACCAGCATGGAGCCAGCCACCACGCCCGGCAAAGAAAGAGGCCATGTCACCCGCCAAAAGGTGTGGAAGCCAGAGGCGTACAGATCGCGGGCGGCCTCCAACAGGCTATGGTCCAGACGATCCAGCGCCGCATAGATGGGCAGCACCATCACCGGCAGCCAGCCATAGACAAGCCCCAGGATGATAGCAAAATCATTGCCAAAAAGGGGCAAGGGCTTGGAAATAACGCCCCATGACATCAGCGTGACGTTGATTAGGCCGGTATGTGTGCGCAGCAGCGTCAGCCAGGCGTAAGTGCGGATGAGGAAATTGGTCCAAAAGGGAATCATCAGCACGAAAATCAAGACGCCCTTGCGTTTGGGCGGGCTATCGGCGATGAAATAGGCCAGGGGATAGCCCAATGCCAGGGTAATGAGGGTGGTGACGATGGCGATGTAAAGAGAGCGCAGGAAGGTGCGGAAGTAAAGGGGATCGAAGACGCGCTGGATATTTCCCAGGTTGAACACCCACTGCACGCCGCCATATTCGCCCCGCTCCAAAAAGCTGTAGACGAACACAATCAGCAGCGGCAGCATGAAAAAAACGATCAGGAAAATAACTGGAGCGGCCAACAACGCCCAGGCCTGAAAAGTGGGATTGCGCCGAAGTCTGTCCATCATCCTACTCCTTCAACACGCGGGCGTGGGCCGCGTTCCATTCCACAATCGTCGACTCGTCGATCTCCCAGGGTTCTTCGTCGATGTAGCTGTTTTGCAGGCGCACGACGATCTCGGTGCCATCCTGCAAGGCGACGGTATGGCGAGTGTCGGTGCCCACATACACCAGATGCCGAACCGCGCCGCGCACTCGGGCGATATCGGCAGGTGGCGGCCCGTCCACCTCCTTTTCCTCCAACAGCGTCATCTTTTCGGGGCGGATGGAAAGGATAGCGTTCTCACCCACCGCAATACCCTCTTCCGCCCAACCAGCGGGAATTTTCTCGCCCGAGGCCAGTTCCACAATAATCTGCGGACTGAGACTGACCACCTTGACCGGGATGAAGTTGGTCTCGCCAATGAAATCGGCCACAAAACGATCGGCGGGATGTTCGTAAATGCGATCGGGCACATCCACCTGATGCACGATGCCATTATTCATCACGGCGATGCGATCCGACATGGTCAGGGCTTCTTCCTGGTCGTGGGTGACATAGATGAAGGTGATGCCCACCTCCTCCTGCAAGGCCTTGAGCTCGATCTGCATGGCCTTGCGCAGCTTCAGGTCCAGAGCGCCCAGCGGCTCATCCAGCAGCAGCACCTTGGGGCGGTTGACCAGCGCCCGGGCCAGGGCGATGCGCTGCTGCTGCCCGCCCGAAAGTTGCTTGGGCTTGCGATTGGCCATATTCGAAAGCCGCACCATGGCCAGCGCCTCAGCCACCCGCCGCTTGACCTCATCCTTGGGCGTTCTTTGCATCTCCATGCCAAAGGCGATATTTTCGGCCACGGTCATGTGCGGGAAAAGCGCATAATTCTGAAAAACGGTGTTGATCGGGCGCTTGTTGGGCGGGCGATACCCCTGACGTTCGCCATGAATGTAGATGGCACCGCCTGTGGGCATCTCAAACCCCGCGATCATGCGCAGGGTGGTGGTTTTGCCGCAGCCGCTGGGGCCGAGCAAGGAGAAAAATTCGCCATCCCGGATTTGCAGCGAGACGTGATTGACAGCCACCACGTCTCCAAACTGCTTGACAACATCCTGGAGTTCGACGGCATACGTTTCGGTCATACGACTTCCTCCATTGGCTGGAAATAAGGATCGGCCCCATAGGCCATTTTGACGGTTTTGAGGATGAGAAAGCTCTGGGTTTGAGCCACGCCCGGGATCTTGCGCAGCTTTTGATTGATGAATCGGGTGAAATGCTCTCGATCGCGGCAGATCACTTCTACGATTAGATCGAAGCCCCCCGACACCATGATCAAATAGCTGACCTCGGGAAAGCTGGCGACTCGTTTCGCCACCTCATCGATATCAGCGTTATGCACATTCACGCCGATCATGGCTGGCGCATCATACCCCATCCGCACCGGATCGATCAGTCCCACAATCTGCATGACGCCATGTTCTGTCAATCGGGCGACGCGATTGCGCACCGTGCCTTCCGAAACCTGTAATGTCTGGGCGATTTCGGTGTAGGGCTTGCGGCCATCCGACCGCAGCAATTCCAGAATGGCGAGATCTAGATCGTCCGGCTTGAACATAACTTCCTCGCTGAGTAAGTGAGTGGAGGAAAGTATACTACGATATTCGCAGCAAGACAAATTCAATTTTGTTGTTTTCGTAGCGAATTGAGGCCATTTTTATTGTTTTTCACAACTTCATCTGTTCTTGTCTGCACATATCCGCTTTTTCTGCGTCATCTGCGCTCTACTTGCGTCAAGGCCCGGCTCCCCGGGATGACTCGGGCGAGGCGTCGTAGACGATCTTCCTCTTGTAGCCTGTCATTCGGGCGGTGCGCCGACGCGGGAGTGGGTGATGAAGGGGAGGAAAAATGACGTTTGGAACTGGTAAGCCCGATGCTGGAATCCCGCGCCCGGCGATCCCACCCAGACGATATTGGGCTTGCCCGGATTGAACGCCACCGGATTGGCCAGCGGCCAGGCCATGCCCAGGTTCTGCTGCGTCCACGTCGCTCCGCCATCGGTGGAAAGCAAAACGCCGTGGGAGTCGGGCTCGTAACCGCCCGCCATGAACGCGCTGGAGGATGTAGCGATGAGGATGCGGGGATCAGCAGGCGAGACCGCCACATCCCGCATAAAATCGTCATCCCACAACTTTTGCCAGGTGCGACCGGCGTCGTTGCTGCGATAAAGCCCTTTGTCCGCGCCCAAAGCGGCGACATACACGACGCCGCGGGCATGGGGATCGGGCGTGATGGCGGAGACGCCCGCCCAGTCGTATTCCCACGGCGCTCCGTCCACCTCTCCGCGCATCTCCGGCAATCCCGTCTCCCGCCAGGTTCCAGGCTCGCCCCCCTGCTGCGATTGCCACAGGCCCGCCTCGCCCCCGGCATAAACCAGACGCCCATCCCGCGCGTCCACCGCGGTGTAGCGGCAGCCACCGCAATCGAAGACCTTGCGCCAGCTCTGGCCGTCATCCACGCTGCGATAGACGTCGCCCCGGGCGGTGAGAAACAGGGTGCGGCGGGCCACAGGACTGCCGCCATCCACCGAGAGACCCAGCAACGACGCCCGGGGCAACCCCGAGGCCGCATCCCAGCTTTCACCGTAATCCTGGCTGCGCAACAAGACGCCCGGTTCGTCCCAGGATGGCGCCTGGGCTGTCCACACCACGCCCGGGCGCACAGGATCGGTCGCCAGGGTGGTGACGTTGCCGCCGTTGCCCTCCCAATCGCCGGTGCTGTCCGCGTCGTTGCAGTTCATCCAGCTCTGACCGCCATCCGGGCTGTGCCAGCAGCCGATGTCGAAATAGCCCAGGTAGATGTGCTGCGGCTGCGCGGGGCTGATGGCCAGATCGAACATGACCACATTGTCTACGCCGTGGGAGCGCCACCGTCCCGGAGCGATCTCATCGGTGTAATTGTTGAAAAAGGTGCGCCCCCGGTCGTCGGTGGCGAAGATGAACTGGCTGTTGGCGATATGCAGCCATTCAGGATCGGAAAGATCATCACCGATGGCGCGCACGTCAGAGTTATAAGCCCAATAGGCTTCGGTCCAGCCCGTATCCCAGTCCTCCACTTTGCTGACCTGCGTCCAGGTCGCCCCGCCATCGATGCTCTCCCATACGCCGTTGCGCTCATCCCAAGGGAATTGATGGAAGGGATCGATGAGGCGGATGGTGTTGAGTTCGTCCGGTTGCAGCCAGATGCGTCCTCCGCGATGGGCGAGTTGCGTCCAGGCTGCGCCGTCGTCATCGCTGCGATAGAGATAGCCAGGCCCGTCCGGGTCCGAATCGTAGGTGGTGAGATAGACCCGGCCCGGGGTGTCGGGCGAAACCGCCATATCCATGACGTTGCCCAGGCTCGAAGCGATGCGCGTCCAATGCACGCCGCCATCCGTGCTGCGAAAAGCAATCCGCAGGCCCGACGCGAAGCGTCCTTCGCCCGAGAAGATGTAGAGGGTGTCTGCATCGCGCGGGTCGAGAATCAGTTTGAGGATGCGCAGATTGCCGGGCAGATTCACGCTGACCCGCGACCAGGCGCGTCCCCCGTCCGTCGTCTTGTACACCTGCCCATCGGCCAGGTCCCAGACCGAATGCCAGGCGGCGTAACCCACGCTGGGGTCGTCGGGCGAAAGCGCCAGGTCGGTGATGTAACCATCGGTCAGGACCTGTTGCACGCTGTCCCCGCGGTTGTCGCTGAAGTAAATGCCTTCTTCTGTCCCCAGCAGGATGATGTCGGGATCGGTGGGATGAAAGCCGATGCCGCTGGCGTGAGTGGTCTTCAATCCCTGGGCCGCGCCGATGACATCCCAGCTTGCGCCGCGATCTTGCGAGCGATAGAAGCCGCTGAGATCGCTGGCGGCCAGGATCATGCCATCGGGGCCCGCTTTGGCGGTAGCGAACCAGCCGCCCGCGCCGGGGTTGGAACGCTGCCAGGGTGAAAGGGTCGCAGCGCGGGCGAGCGCGGGCGTGGGGAAGGCAGTCGGTGCATGGGGCTGCATTCCTGCGCCGAGAGAGAGAAGGAGCAGAAGGAAAATCAATCGAGACATGTTCAGAAAGGGGTGAACGCGCCCTTTGGGCGTCAGTGGTGATAGATGACAGGAAGATAAAGCGGCTTTTTCGCGGGCGTGGGAGCGGGAGCATCGCCCGGAAGGAGAAGCTCGGCCTCTCGCCAATCGCCGGCGGGCAGCGCCAGTCGCCCATCCTGCATGGTCAGGAGCTGGGGATCACTGTCGGCGTATTTCTGGCGGGGGCGGGTGAAGCGAATGCGCCATGCTTCGTCGCCCGCGGGCTGGCGCAATCCGGTCAGAATGATGTCCGGCCCGTCCGCGTCGCGGCCCCGGGCCATATCGTCGGGCGAGGTGACGCCCGCCACATAGGTGCGGCTGATGAGGAGCTGGCGGCTTTGCGACAACGCCCGATCATCCTCGGCCGCCAGGATGACGGTGGCGAAGCCCCGGGTTTGGGCGATGTGCAGCGCCTTCAGGCCCGCGGGAGGTTGTGCGTCCAGATAGCCGGAAAACGCCTCGGCCTGGGGCGCGTGCAGGGTCAGTTGCTTGCGGTCGATGTCTTTTGTGATCTCCCCCGTATCGGAGCGAATCGGGTTGGCGGGCTCTTGCTGCATGTGCGCCTGGCGCTCCTGATCATACCCCGCGGGCGGCGGGCCATACGTCTTGCGGATTTCGGAGACATTCTGCCAGCCCGGTTTGGGCAGCAGTTTGGGGCGCACCGGATAGCCATACACGTATTTCGAGAGCGGATCATCTGGCTCGTCTTCCACATACAGGATGATGGGATGGCGCGAGCGCGCGGCCAAGCCCTTTTTGAAGATGAGCCCCGCGGTGCGCAGATGATCCAAAGTCACGGCATCCTCGATGAGATTGCCGCCCACCACCTGCTGATCCGACATCTCGTTCATATCCTGGGGAATGCGCTCGTTCACGCCCCAGCCATCCGCTCCCACCGCAGCATCGCCATGATTCCAGGCGAACCACACGATTCCCGCCCAATTTTGCAGGCTGCCATACGCCGCGGCCGCCAGCAATTGCATGGTGCGCTTGTGAAAACGGGTCTTGAGCAAATCGGTGAAGGGGCCGCCCACACCCGCCGCGATGTTGATCTCGCCCACGATGTGCGGCTTGTCCTTGATCTGCTGCTCCACCGCCAACCCGTAGAGAAAATCCTCTTTGGGATTGGCGGGATCGCGAAAGAATGCGCCGTCCTCATTGGGATGATCCAGGAAAGGCTCCACCACCGCCGGGTTGGCGTAGATGTGGTTTTCGCTGTGAGAGAGGGTCGCGTCGGCGGCAATCCGGCGGGCGTCGGGCTCGCTGCGCCACAGGGTGGAGAATGTGACAGGAATCTGGCCGCCCAGGGCCGCAATATGCGCCCTCATCGCCTCGTAATAAGCCTGATCCAACTGATACAAGAACGCAACTCGCAGTTTTTCGCGGGTTTCGTAAGGGATGGCGCTCTCTTGCTCCAGGTAGAGATCGAAATAGTCATAGTCTCGCTCCGCGAGGAAATCCCGCCAACGGGCGTTGAGCTCATCCTGAAAATATCGCAGCCCCGGAAACCCCTGCGTCCAGCGATCATCATAAAAACGATTGCCGTTGATGATGGTGTAGATGGAGGAAAATTCGTTGACGACCTCCAGGGTCAGCACCTGGGAGCTATCCTTGTAGGCGACGCCGGTGTAGGGGTTGACGTGGGTGAGCAGGGTCGTGAGAAATTCCTTTTCCAGCGCCTGTGCCCGGGGATCGAAGGCTGGCAGCATTTTTTGCAGATCGATAATGCTGCCATATCCCCAGCAATAGGAGCGATGTTGGAGATCAGCAATGGCCTGTCGCCAGGCTTCGCGGTCGGGCGAACGCTCATCGAAGGGCGGCGCATCCGCGTCGTCGACGCCGTAATCCCGGGTCCAGTGGGCGCTCAACATGATGTAGACGCCGCGTTTTTGCAATTGGGCGTTGAGATAGTCGAAACGCCGCCAGGCCTCGGCATCGGGAACCCGGGAAGTGAAGTCGGGGGAGACGATGTCCACGTTGTCGGAATCGGGACAGGGACGGGCCCGGGGATCGTCCTGGTCGTAGAACTCCAAACCTTCGTAGGTGTTCAGGGCCACGATATCGCTTTTGGTGATCCAATCCATGCTGGGCCGCAGCATGTGATGCCAACGCACGCAGTTGACGCCTCGCTCCGCCAGGGCTGCGGCGAAATTCCGGGCGGTCTGGTCATCGGGATAAAATGCGACCACATTGACGCCCCAGCATCGAAACACGCGTCCCTGCTCGTCTACGAAATCCTCCGCCTGCACATGCAGCCGCGGGAGCGGAGAGGGGGGCGTTCCGTCATTGTTCGAGGCTGCGGTGTAGACGTAATCTGTGTAATTCCATTGCTCTCCCCGCACCGTCCACAGACGCACATAGAGCGTGCGACCATCGACCGGCAGGCCCGAGACGGTGACGCGAGTGGCCTGTCCCAGGTTTTGCGAATAAATGTCCACGCCCCCCTGGCTGGAGCCGACATCCAGCGCATATTGATCCGCCCCCACGTCGTTCCATGTGAAGGTCGCCACATCGCCGACCAGCGCGCTGCCGGGCGGCGGCGATATGATTTCGGCATCCTGGGCGAGAACGCAGGCTGGCCGGGCCAGGGCGACGAAAGCTCCCAGGATCAACAGAAAAAACAGGGCGCGATGGCGCACGGTGCAATCTCCTTTCGTTTGTGAACAATGTGTGTGAATGTGGCGCTCATAGTGTACACTATTTGCAGTGTCTGAAAAAACTATGCAACGTCTGAAATCCGAAGTATGACCCCCATCGATTCATCTGAAATCATCACCCAATTGCGCTCAATCCCCTATTTCCGCGGCCTCGATGAGGATGTGTTGCAGGCGCTGGCGAACGTGGTGCGCTGGCGCCGTTTCGAGGCTGGCAGCCTGATTTTCTCGGAGGGTGACGCCATGACCAGCCTCTATCACATCAACCGGGGATGGGTGAAGGCTGTGCGTTTTTCGCCCGAGGGCCGGGAGCAGGTGCTGCGCTTTCTGGGCCCGAGCGAGACATTCAACGAGGTGGGAATGCTCATTGAACACCCCAGTCCAGCCACTATCATCGCCATGGAGCCAACTGAGATCTGGCTCATCCCCCGCGAAGCGGTGCGGGCGGTGCTGGCCGCCCGTCCGGACGCGTTGCTTCGGGTCATGGAAAACATGGCGGAACGATTGGCGGCGCTGGTGCAGCTCGTCACTGAGCTCTCTCTCTACACGGTGGAGATGCGCTTGATCCGCTGGCTGCTGGCCGCCAGCGATGAGGACGGGATGGTCCATCGCCAGCGCTGGGCCACTCAGGCGGCGCTGGCTGCGCATCTGGGCACGGCTCCAGATGTTTTACGGCGTTCGTTGCGTCTGTTGGAAGAGAACGGCCTGATCGAGGTGCAGCGCAAATACATTCGCATTCTCGATCGGGCGGGACTGGCTGAGCGCGTCCAGGAAAAAATAGCCTGATCTATCTGCCTCACGGGGATGGCAAAAGATAATTTGGGCTCAACAGGAATACAGGGGGCTCCCGACCTCCGAGAGGTGGACGAGTCGTTTTTGGCTTGATCAGGCGGTTTTCGTCCACCTCCCGGGGGTCAACAAGCAGTCACCCCCCTGAAATCCAAAAGTGCCACAATTTTTCACGACGAAAACAGACAAAAGTCGAAGACAGCGGGGAAGACGTTTGCTAAACTGATTAGCCTATCTGTTTATTTCCAACACATTCACACAAAGGAGTCTTTTATGCCCAATCTTTATCTTGTCTCAGCCATTTTCTATCTTATTACCGCAGTTTTGATGGCTTTCGATGTGGCATTGGTCAGTTTGGGGGTCATTCCTGGATACAGCGGCATGGCCTGGCTGCGAGTGCATTTTATCACTCTGGGGTTTGCCACGCAGGCGGTTTTCGGCGTTTTACCTCTGTTGCAGGCGGCCCGACACAAGGTCCCCCGCCCCAAGGCCCGTCTCGACATCTGGCTAACGCTGAACCTGGGCCTCATCATCCTCATCGCCGGCATTCCCATCGTAAACAAGGCGATGATCCTGACTGGCGGCACCATCGTTTTCATCGCTGCGGGGCTGCTGGCGCTACATCTGCGGCAGATTGCGAACAGTGGCGAGAAGTCATCGCCAACAGATTGGCCGCGGCGCTTTTATGGCATGGGCCTGCTCTACCTGCTGGTGGGGATCATCGTGGGCACGGGCTACTGGCTGGGCTGGAGCGCCCCGCTAAAGATCGCCTCGCCCATCGAGGTGCATGTGCATGCCAACAACTGGGGATTTCTCTCCATGATTTTTGCCGGACTGCTGTTCAGTCTGGCGCCCACCCTGCTCAATCGCCCGCTGGCATCTGAGAAGGTTGCCAAGACCATCTTTTGGGGCATGACAGTGGGCGCTCTGGGTCTGGTTTCGGGCCCGTGG
>WGCR01000292.1 GCA_015493675.1 Anaerolineae bacterium | reverse complement strand
CAGAGGAGCCCAAGCGGCCCATGGCCAAGGATTTCACCGCCACCGACCTGCTGACCGGGAAAGAGATTTCGCTCAGCGACTATCGCGGCAAAATCGTCTTTCTGAACTTCTGGGGAAGCTGGTGTCCCCCCTGCCGGGCCGAAATGCCCGCATTCGAGGAAGTTTACAAACAATATCGCGATGACGATGTGGTCATCATCGGCGTCGGCATCAACGACAGCGAAGAAAATCTCATCAAATTTGCCAAATCCATCGGCATCACCTATCCCATCGTCTACGATCGCACCAACGAGATCGCCCGCCACTACCGCATCCGCAGCCTGCCCACCACCTATCGCATCAACCAGAAGGGCGAAATTCAGGGAGTCGCCCAGGGGGGGCTGAATCAGTACCAGCTCATCCAGGCCATCCAAGAACTCCTGCCGCAAAAGTAACAGCCTTGGCAAAAGGCCCCGGAGCATTCCCGGATGCTATCGGGGCCTTTGCATCGATCAATCCACAAAACGATATTTGATCAGCGCCCAGATAGCCGGGAACGCGTCCTTCCAGGTGATATTCTTGCCTTCCTCATACTCGCGGCCCGTATAGCTGATGGGCACTTCATAGATGCGGTATCCCCGCTTGAGGATTTTGGCCGTGATCTCGGGCTCCAGCTCGAAGCGCCGGGCGTGAAGCGGCACCCCCTCCAGCACCTCTCTGCGGAACACCTTGTAGCAGGTCTCCATATCGGTGAGGATGGAATCATACAGCAGGTTAGTGAGGAAGGTGAGGAGTTTATTGCCCAGCATGTGCCGATAGAGCATGGCCTTACGCGGGCCACCCAGAAACCGGGAGCCATAGACGACCTGGGTGCGGCCTTCCAGAATGGGTTGCAGCAACAGGGGATAATCGCGGGGGTCATATTCCATATCCGCGTCCTGGATCAATAAAATGTCACCAGTAGCGTGCTGAATAGCCGTGCGGATGGCCGCTCCCTTGCCCTGATTCTTCTCGTGCTGCACCACGGTGAGCAGGCCTTCGGCTTCAGCCAATCGCAGCAATTCCAGGCTGTTATCCACAGAGCCATCATCCACGGCGATGATCTCCTGATGCAGATGCACCACTTCCCGCGGGGATTCGCCCATCAGGGGCTGAATCTCCAGGTCAAAATCATGCATCAGTCGCACCTGATTGATGATCATGCGCAAGGTGGCGGCTTCATTGTACACAGGCATGAGAACGGAATAACGAACGGTTCGAGTCGGAGCCATGGGAAATCAGAGGAGGTAAAAAGAGAACTAAATTTTGGCTATACTGAAAAAACCTTCAACACGGAGGCACAGAGTGCACGGAGGAAGGAAAAGGCGAGGTTTGGAGAGAAATTTCTCTGTGAACTGCTACTATTTTCTCCGTGTCCTCCGTGTCTCTGTGGTGAACTAACCTTTTTTCAGTGGAGCCAATTTTGAATGTGTCGTCAGTGGGGTTTTTGCACAGCGTAGCGATAACTGTCCCAGGCGGCGTCAGCATTGTTATCAGGCTGCACATCCACCAGGAGTCCACCGTGGTCAGACAGCAGACGGATGATCTTTCTGCGGGGAATGCCGTACATATTCATCACAGGCTGATCGCCATAGCGGATTTTCTGATACCAGCGCCAGAGCGATGTGGGCTTGATTGGCTGCAAAAAACGCTGCACGGAGCCGCGCGGGCGGGATGGAATCTGAAAAACCATGAGCCCGCCCGGTTTCAGCACCCGCAAGAATTCCAGAATGTAGCGCTGGGCGAAACGGGGCGGCATGTGCTGCAAGGTGATGTTGGAGTACAGAAAGTCGAATGTATCGTCCGGGAACAGCGAGAGATCATCCTGCAGATTGAGATGATACTGGCAACGATCGCCATGCTGGTTGAATTTCCGGGCCAGATCAATCATGGTTTCACTGATATCCACGCCGTCGACACGGGCGAAATGCCGGGCAAGCGCCTGGCTCAAGCGACCGACGCCGCAGCCGAAATCCAGGGCCCGATCGCGGGCAATCGACACGTCCAGACCAGCCACATAGGCCAGTACAGCATCGATCTCCTCCTGGCCGGTAGCAAAAAAAGCGTCAGGATCCCAT
>WGCR01000291.1 GCA_015493675.1 Anaerolineae bacterium | reverse complement strand
ATACATGCCAATTGCCCGTGGCCAACCTGATGACGCTGGCAATGATGAACTGGATGAATAACAGCAGGAAGACCTTGACAAGGCGTTTGAGCAGAGCAATCCAGTGGCGTCGTTGGATGGACAGCACTTCTTCATCCTCTCGTTGCCAGCTTCCAAGATAAATACGTTTTTCCAGGCGATGCCTGAGATCTTCGGGCAGGGCGAGTCGCTGTTTGCTGGTTGGGTTCTCCTCCAGAAAGAGTTGAAAATCCAGACGGTGGATGCGCACCCAGTTCGTCGGTTCCAGCGTTTCTACCGTCTCGCGGGCGGGATCGCCGAAAAGCAAGGATTCGGCGCCAAAGCTGGCTCCTTTGCCGATGGTCATGGACGCGATGACCTGATCGTCTTCGTCGACTGTCTGCTGTAAAGCCGATCCATGAGCCAAAATATAATAGTGCTGATCGTGCTTGCCGGCCTGGACGATGCTCTGGTGGGGGGTGTGATAATGCACCTGCATAACAAAACCAGCCAGGAGCCGAATATCCTCTGGCGTGAAATTTTTGAAAATGGGCGCCCGGTGCAAAAGCGCCTCGACCGGGACAGGGGGCAGAGACCAGTCGTGGCGGGGGTGCATACTGATGATCATCAGGTAATCTTCTTTCTGCAGCCGGAAGAAGAGGGTTTTGTTTTCGACGATGGCCGTATGCGTGCGCAGCGTATTGTTGAGAATGGCCTGATATCCGATGACGGATCCCGCACTCACCCAAAGCTGTTTGTTTTTGGCCAGCAGGCGGACGCGTCCCTGTCGGATGATCACCACATCCTGCGCCGTCTCGCCTATCTGATAAAGGGTAGTTTTGGGCCCGGCGTGGCCGACCTCGACGATGTCGCTGATCCATTTGATCTCGATATCATTAAGCGGGGCGAAATAGGGGTTGCCCCGCAAATGGCCAATGACGTCACTGCGGTCGAATTGACTTTGTAACGCGGGATAACGTGAGCGCAGCCGCACCAGTGAGGAAATATCCACGGCAATGAGCTTGACCTGACTCAAGGTTCTGGCGGAGCCCAACTGTCCTTCGGGCGCGTCCAGTTCCAAACGTCCCAACACTTGCCCGGGACGCACGATTCTGCGCAGTGTGCGGCCATGAGGATCGGTTCGGATCAATTCGATCTCGCCCTCTTGCACCAGAAAGATGCGGGAAATGATGTCACCCTGGCGGAACAGGGTGATGCCCCGGCGAATGGGTTTCAACTGTTTGGCATTCAGAAGCTGAAGCTCTTCAGGCGGGACTGCATCGAAAATATGAAATTTCGCCAGATCTTGTGCGAGGCGCTCGTGTTCTGGCAGGGAGGCGGGCGTGGGCTCGGTCATAATGCTATCGGGGGAGGGGGCGATTCCTTTTCGATCATCATAGCTATTCTATCACGTTATGGCAATCTTTGGGGTAATGATTATATCAGGACGTTTTTCTGCATCGATGTTGCAAAAAAAATGCGATTACCCGTATCCTTTTGTCTTTTCCGGACGTTAATGCTTAAAGGGGCTGTCGTTCCGCCTCTTTTTTGATCTCCCCATATCTGTATGGAGGATACAATGAAATCCGCTCTCCCCAAAAAGATTTTGATTCCCCTTGCACTTGCTTCTCTGCTTAGCCTGATGCTGATGGCGACAAATGTCTTGACAGGTTACTCCCAACCCAATGCTGATCCTGGCGTAGTGGATCAAATCATCCCCTCCGACCGCAGGATAAATTGGAATCCGGGCATGGCAATCCCCTATTATTCGGTTGTAGCCAATGTGCGAGATTATGGCGCTGTGCCCAATGATGGCAAAGATGATCGTCAAGCTATTCAGGATGCCATCTATGCAGCCAGGGATGCTGGCGGCGGCGCGGTTTATCTGCCCGCTGGCGCCTATGACATCAAGAGCCGCACTTACAGCGATGGCGCGCTTTATTTGCCCTCGAATATCGTGCTACGCGGCGACGGTCCGAAGGCGACTTTTCTCAAATTCAATCTCGGCGCTTATTCCGATGCGGTGGCGGGCATCAAGATACTGGCCTGGGATTACGGCGATTTTGTCAGCGCCACAGGCGGTTACAATCACGGCTCCACCTCGATAACTGTGTCCAACGCCTCTTCGTTCAAAGCAGGTGATTACGCCGAGATATTGGAAACCAATGATAGCACGATTGATGGCGCCTCATGGGCGCAGGATGCTGTCGGCGAAATGGTGAAGATCACCTCTGTCAGCGGCAACCGGCTGGGTATCGAGCAGCCGCTGCATTACACCTATCAGGCCGGGCGCAAGCCCCGCATCCGGCGGGTGGGAATGGTGACCCGCTCGGGCGTCGAAAATCTCCATCTCAAGCGTCTGGATAAAGGCCCGGGCCAGATGATCTTGCTCTACAACGCCGCATTCGTCTGGCTAAAAAATATCGAGAGCGAATATGTGCTCGAAAGTCATGTGCTGGGCATCAACACCTATCACTGTGAGATCCGAGATAGCTATTTTCACGATTCCTGGGGCTACGGCGGCGGCGGCCAGGGCTATGGCGTGAATCTTGAAAAACACAGCACCAGTTGCCTGGTCGAGAACAACATCTTTCGCAATTTCCGCCATTCAATCGTCGTGCAGGTGGGGGCCAGCGGAAATGTCTTTGGCTACAATTATTCCACCGATAAACACAACTATTTAACCGATGTTTCCGTGCATGGGCATTTCGCATCCTACAATCTGTTCGAAGGGAACATCATGCAGGAGGTGAATGATTCCGACGCCTGGGGGATGTCTGGGCCCGGCAACACCTTTCTTCGCAATTGCGTCCAAAAGGAGGGCATTCAGATCAAAAACAAATCTCACACCCAGAATATCGTGGGGAATGTGCTGAGCTGGAATCCCAACATCATTCAAATCGATCCAGGCGTGCAGGGCACCATCGTGCATGGCAACTATCAAGAGGAGATGGTGCAATGGGATCCAGGAATCTCGGACCACAACATCCCCAACAGTTATTATCTCGGAGGCAAGCCCTCCTTTTTTGGCGGCATGTCGTGGCCATCCATCAACCCGCTGAGTCATCCCAACTCCAATGATTGCGTGAATCCGGCGCAGCAACGCTGGCTGCAACAGGCGACGCCCACGCCCACGCCGCCGCCCGGCACGCCTGTTCCCACCAACACGCCCGGCCCTACGTCCACTCCCACGGCGACAGTGACCCCCACGGCGCCCCCAACTGCGACGCCTGTAGGACAAATCCTGACGAACGCGCCCGCCCGCGCCGACGCCTACATCAGCGAATGGTATCCCGATACGAATTACGGCAGCGGCGTTTTGCGCGTTCGCAATGGCGATGTCGAGCAGTCCCTCCTTCAATTCGATCTTACGGACTTGCCCGCCAACATCCAGATCGATGAAGCGAAGCTTCAACTTTGGGTCAGTGGTCGCACTAATGCGAATAGTTTGACGGGGGACGTTTATGCGTTGCGGCGCGATTGGGATGAGCGTTTGGTCACTCAAGAGCAGGCTGCCGCGGGCGTCGCCTGGCAGCGCCCGGGCGCTCACGGCGATGCAGATCGCGACCCGAGTCGCATCGACTCGCGACGCCTGCCCGCCAGCGGGCCCGTGACCTGGGATGTTACGGATGTCGTTCGAGGCTGGTATGGGACTCCATCGAGCAATCATGGGCTTATTCTGGGCGCGACGACCGTAAATGGCAACGTGGAATATAGTTTTGTCGGGCGCGAAGGCGCGGCGGATGAGCGCCCGGTGCTGCTGGTGCGTTATCGTCAGAGCACTGTTACGGCCACGCCGCCCACGCCCACTTCCTCTCCGACAT
>WGCR01000290.1 GCA_015493675.1 Anaerolineae bacterium | reverse complement strand
GCTCACCGCCTGGAAGCGCCCAACGCCCTGCACTGGTTTGGCTCCGATGAGCTGGGGCGGGATATTTTCAGCCGCGTGCTTTACGGCGCTCGCATCTCCATGCCCCTGGGCATCGTCGTCGTTCTCCTCAGCAGCCTTCTCGGCGTCATCATTGGCGGCATCTCAGGATATGCGGGGGGCGCGACCGACGAATTGATCATGCGCGTGGCCGACGTCTTTCTGGCGTTTCCTTCGTTGGTGTTGGCCATGGCTATCACCGCGGCCCTGGGCCCGGGCCTCAACAACGCCATGCTGGCTATCGTGGTGGTGCTGTGGCCCACCTACGCCCGGGTGTTCCGCGGCCAGGTTTTGGCCATCAAAGAGCGAGATTACATCGAGGCGGCCCGGTCCGTGGGCGTTCCCACCCGGCGCATCCTGATCACGCACATCCTGCCCAATTCCTACACGCCGGTATTCGTCAAAGCCAGCCTGGATGTCGGCGCGGCCATCCTGATCGCCGCAGGGTTGAGCTTTATCGGCCTGGGCGCGGTGCCGCCCACGCCCGAATGGGGAACCATGATCGCCATGGGACGCCAGAAATTCACGCAATGGTGGATCGCCACCTTCCCCGGCATTGCCATGCTCACCGTCGTCATGGGCTTCAACTTCCTGGGCGACGGCCTGCGCGACCTGCTCGACCCCCGCATCCGCCGCCGCGGGTAAGCGATTCAGCGCCAGGTGCGATGCACTTTCCACAAGCCGTGGCCGCGTCCCTTAACGTTCTGAAGTTGTCCAGGTGAGGTGTGAGGCCAACATCTGTCTCAAGTGCGTCGCACCTTGAGAGGAGGAAAAATGCCCGAAAAACAGCCATTCGTCCATCCTTACATCCCCAACGCCGAGCCCGAGGTGCAGGCGGCGATGTTGGATGCCATCGGCGCCGCGAGCATCGAGGAATTCTACGCTGCCATTCCCGCAGCATTGCGGATGCAAGAACCGTTGGATATGCCGGAGCCCCTGCTTTCTGAAGCTGAGCTGAAGAGACATCTTACAGATCTGCTTGCCCAAAACCAAACCTGTGCGGATAACCTCAGTTTCTTGGGAGCGGGGTGCTACCAGCATCATGTGCCCGCGGTGTGCGATGAGATCAACGCCCGCGGCGAATTTCTGACCGCCTACGCGGGCAAGAATTACACCGATCACGGCAAATATCAGGCCCTGTTCGAGTATGCCAGCATGATGGGCGAGATGCTGAACATGGATGTGGTCAATGCCCCCACTTACGATGGCAACCAGGCGGCCGCCACGGCCCTGCGCATGGCGGCCCGCATCACGAGCCGGGATCAGGCGTTGGTCATTGGAACCATCTCCCGGAACAAGCTCTCGAAGCTGCACGATTATTGCCGCCCCGATCTCGCCATCCGGCTGCTGCCCTATGACCGGGCCAGCGGCCAGATGAACCTGGATTCGCTGCAACAGGCGCTTTCGTCCCGCACCGCAGCCGTCTATTTCGAGAATCCCAGCTATCTGGGTTTTCTGGAAACCGAAGCGGAACAGATCACAGACCTGGCTCACAGCGTCGGAGCGCTGGCTGTGGTGGGCGTCAACCCCATCTCGTTGGGCGTACTGGCCCCGCCCGCGGATTACGGCGCAGACATTGCCTGCGGCGACATCCAGCCGCTGGGGATTCACATGCAGTTCGGGGGCGGGCATGGCGGTTTCATCGCCACCCGCGACGAGCCCCGCTTTGTGCAGGAATACCCCTCCCGCTTGTATGGCATCGCTCCCACCGTTGCGGGCGAACTGGGATTTGGCGACGTCGCCTTCGAACGCACATCCTTTGCGCATCGGGATCATGCGAAAGAATTTGTGGGCACGGCAGCCAATCTCTGGGGCATCACGGCCGGGGTTTATCTGGCGCTGATGGGGCCGCAGGGGATGTTCGAGATTGGGGAAAGCATGATGGCCCGGGCCCGCTACGCCATGCGCAAACTCGATGCTCTGCCGGGCGTTCGCTGCCCCGCCTTCCACGCGCCCCATTTCAACGAATTCGTCGTAAACTTCGATGGTGTCGGCAAAACCGTGGCCCAAATCCATAGCGCCCTGCGCCAACATGGCATCTTCGGCGGCAAAGATTTGAGTCAGGAATTCCCCGAACTGGGACAAAGCACCCTTTACGCCGTCACCGAAATCCACGGCCAGAGCGATATAGACCGCCTGGCGGACGTTCTGTCGGAGGTGATCGCCCTATGAACGCTCCTCACGTGCGCCGATTTCATCAGGCCCGCTGGGACGAACCCCT
>WGCR01000289.1 GCA_015493675.1 Anaerolineae bacterium | reverse complement strand
TTTCGGTTGAGCTGCGTAGGCCGCGCTCCAGCTTGTAGGGCTCTATAGCCCGACCTCCGGGAGGTGGGTGCAAAGGCCGTGGAGAAAATTTTCATTCTTGTCTGGCGAAAAGGTGGCAGGCGGCAAACAAGTTGTCACCCACCTCCCGGAGGTCTAGAAAGCGGTCCTGCGTTCGCCAGCCTCGACCTCCAACTCATTTTGGACACACCCGAATGAAACAGGCGGGCTGTTTATTCGACGATCTTCAGGTGCAACTCTTCCAACTGACGGTCGGAGATGGGGCTGGGGCTGTTGAGCAGCAAGTCGGTGGCCGAAGCGGTCTTGGGGAAGGCGATGACTTCGCGAATGCTCTCCTCGCGGGCGAGGATGGCAATGAGCCGATCCATGCCCAGGGCAATGCCGCCATGGGGCGGCGCGCCATAGCTGAACGCTTCCAGCAGGTGCCCGAATTGCTCCCGGGCCTCCTCATCGGAGATGCCCAGCGCCCGGAAGAGCATACTCTGGTGCTCGGCGTCGTGGATACGAATGCTGCCGCCGCCGATCTCCATGCCGTTGCAGACCACATCGTAGGCGTTGGCCAGCACCGCCCCGGGATCGGTCTCCAGCAGGGGCCATTGTTCCGGCTTGGCGCTGGTAAAGGGGTGATGCACGGCCACCCAACGCTCCTCTTCCTCACTCCACTCCAGCAGGGGGAAGTCCACTACCCAGCACAGCGCCAGGGTGTCGGGATCGGCCAGACCCAGCTCTGCGCCCAGTTGCGTGCGCAATGTGCTCAGGCTTTCGGCCACCACTGCAGGCTTGTCGGCTACGGCCAGGATGAGATCGCCCTCGTTTGCGCCTGTCAGGCGGATGATGGCGTCTTTCTCCTCTTCGGTCAGGAATTTTGCGATGGAAGAGCGCAGGCCGTCGCGCTCGGCCTTCATCCACACCAGCCCTTTGGCTCCCCGGGCCTTGACCGTCTCCGTTAGCAGGTCGATTTTTTTGCGGGAGAAAGAAGCGGCTCCAGGCACGCACAGGGCCTTGATCTGGCCGCCCGCGGCCGCGGTGTGGGCGAAGACGCCGAAGTTGCTGTCCCGCACGGCCTCGGTCAGGTCGATGAGCTCCATGCCGAAGCGCAGGTCGGGCCTATCGATGCCAAAGCGGTCCATAGCTTCCTGGTAGGTGAGCACCGGGAAGGGCTGCTGCTGGATTTTCATATCGCTGACGCTTTCGATGAGCTGGATCAGCATGGCTTCGATCAGCGCCCGCACATCGTCGCTCTCCACGAAGGACATCTCCATGTCGAGCTGGGTGAATTCGAGCTGACGATCGGCGCGCAGGTCTTCATCGCGGAAGCAGCGGGCGATCTGGTAGTAGCGCTCGAAGCCCGCCACCATCAGCAATTGCTTCATCTGCTGCGGCGATTGGGGCAGTGCGTAGAATTTGCCTGCATGCAGACGGCTGGGCACCACGAAGTCGCGGGCGCCTTCGGGCGTGCTTTTGAGCAGAATTGGCGTCTCGATATCTATGAAATCATTTTGATCCATGTAATTGCGGATGAAGGTTGTGATTTGGTGGCGCAGCACCAGGTTTTTCTGCATCCGCTCGCGGCGCAAGTCCAGATAACGATATTTCAGCCGCACCTCATCCCGCACTTCCGTGGCTTCATTGATGGCAAAGGGAGGCGTTTTGGCGGCGTTGAGGATGCTCAGCTCGTTTACCTCCACCTCAATCTCGCCCGTAGCCAGATGGGGATTAATCAGGCCCTCGGGCCGGGCCCGAACGACGCCTTTCACCTGAACGACGTATTCGGAACGCACTTCCTCGGCCAGCGTGTGTGCGGGCTCAGAGATGTCGGCGTTGAAAACCACCTGCACCAGGCCCGATCGGTCTCGCAGATCGAAGAAAATGAGTCCGCCATGGTCGCGGCGACGATGCACCCACCCCGCCAGGGTGACAATCTGGCCGACATGTTCTTTGCGAAGCAATCCGCAGTTGATCGATTTCATCATGATGGCAATGAGTCCTCCAAAAAATAAGACGCACGCCGGATCAAGCGCCTGAGGGGCTTGCTGCTCGCATCATTGCGACCGGACGTGCGATATGGACATAAAATAAAAACCGCTGGGTGGGCATTGGCCCTGGCGGCATCAGGCGTCCATTATAGTCTCAAAACAGCTAACTGGCAAGATGCTCACGCCGGGCGATGATCCCTGTCCTCGTCTTTTTGGCGGGCAATGGCGATGGACTCGATCTTGGCTTGCAATCCCGCGATTTCCCGGGTCAGGCGCAGACGATCCATCTCGGGACTGCCTGGCAGACGCTGGCGGCGCAGTGACAACTCCGCTACATATTGGTAAAGACGGTTGTCCCGCTGGCGGGCCGGGGGCAGCCAAAAGAAGTTGGGGATAAAGCGCTGGCGCGGGGGCAGGGTGGCCAGCAGGCGGCGTCGATCTTCGGGCGTCAGCGGCGCAGCTTCCGGGCTGTCGAGATAGGCGCGGATGCTGTTGCGTTCCCGTTGCAAAGACGCCAGCACGATGAGCGCCATCACCAGGGCGCCGCCCCAATTCATCAGCACCGTGGCCAGCAGGAGAGGCGGGAATGTTTGCGTCAGGGTGACCGCAAAATTGTGAAACGCATGCACCGACATGGCAAGCATCAATCCCGCCACCATAATGATCCGACGGGGCGCGTTGTTGCGCATGCCCGCAGTGAGGCCAATGGCCGCACCGAAGATGGCTGTGTAAAAGATATGGTTGAGTCCAAAAACGAAAGCTCTGAAAATGACTGTCAGGGCCCAGGCGTCGGCGCCGCTGGCCGACATGAAGTAGAGGAAGTTCTCAGTCATAGCGAAGCCCGCCCCCACCAGGGCGCCATAGACAATCCCATCCAGGATGCCGTCGATCTCCGGACGCGCGAAACGAATCAATCCCAACAGCGCCAGACCTTTCACGGTTTCCTCGACCACCGGTGCGATCATGGCTGTTTGCACCAGAGAATCGCCCAGACTACCGCCATTGAAGGGCAGACCCACCGCCAGCTCGGCCAGCAGCGCCAACAACACGGCGGGGAGCGCTCCCCAGAGAAAGGCGGCAATCAGCAGCCGCGTTGGTTCTCGTTCATAGCGATCTCCCCACCAGATGAGCCAGACGAGGAAAAGGGTGGGCAGCGTGGCGGCGAGGAGGGAGGGGAGTATCATGGGGCAGTAAGCGGTAAACAGTAAGCAGTAAGCGGTAAACAGTAAGCAGTAAGCGGTAAACAGTAAGCAGTAAGCGGTAAGCAGTAAGCGGTAAACAGTAAGCAGACGCCATAGGCGGCAGCGCACCGATTATGGAATGAAGATGGGCGGACGAGGTGCGACGCACTTGAGATAGACATTAGCCCGACGCCCCTGTATATATACGCCAGAA
>WGCR01000288.1 GCA_015493675.1 Anaerolineae bacterium | reverse complement strand
GGCTTTAGCGCCGCACCCGGCGCTCACAGTCAAGACAAACAAGAGAAGTATGGCAACGATGATACGTCTCTGCATAGGAAAACCTCTTCGGAAGTTAGGGTAACAGCCATTTCAAATCTACAATAAACAGCCTGAATTTTCTGCCGAAAGACCGGAGACCAAAGCCGAAAAGAAGGGTTTCAGCGTCTTCCAGCTTGGCGCCGCGGGCGAAGGCGCATACGCCATCAGCTTCTGTCCGAAAACAGTTGCTGCGCCCGAGCATTGTTTGATACTGACGTCTTTCAGCGTTCTACTGATAGGACGCTACAATGAGGGAGTATAGCACGGGCATCGCCTGCATCCCAAGGCCGCTGCCCAGGAATGGCGTATCCGGTAGGGGGATGGGCGTCGCAGTGAGGCAATAGAAGCGCCCGAATTTTGTAGATCAGGGTTTCGTAGTGTAGAATCTGGTGTTGACTCTTGGCGTCCGCATAGCACTTCCGGCCGGCCTTCCTGGGCCGGTCTTCTATGCCAGGAGCCCGCATTATTCTCCGATTGCATTCACTCACCAACGCCCGGTAACGGGCGGTTATCCGGTTATTATAGAAGGAGCAGATCCAAACCATGGAAATTTTACTGAAGCAGGATGTCGAAAACCTGGGTTCCGCTGGCGATATCGTCAGTGTAAAAGCCGGTTTCGCCCGCAATTATCTCATTCCCCGCGGCATGGCCATGCCCGCCACCGCCGGTCTGCGCAAACAGGCCACCCAGATCAAGCAGGCCTCCGAGCGTCGGCGTTTGCGTGAAATGAAAACCGCCCAGGACCTGGCGGATCGCATCAACCAGATCACCCTGAATTTCAAGGCCATGGCCGGTGAAAGCGGCCGACTGTACGGATCGATCACTTCCGCCGCCATTGCCGACGCCCTGTCAACTGAGCTGGATACCGAAGTGGACCGCCGTCGCATCCGCATGGACCATCCGCTGCGCGAATTGGGCGAGCATGAGCTCACCATTCATCTGTCCCACGGCGTCGACGCCACCTTCAAAGTGGTGGTCACGCCCGAAGGCGAGCTGGCCAAGGACACCCTCACAGAAGCAGAGTTGGAAGAAGCCGCTGCCGAGCAGGGCGTGGTCACTGCCGAGACGGAAGAGGAAAAAGAAGAAGCATAAGCCTCATTCCCATCGCTATATCCGAAAGACCTGGCCCGCCAACGGTCAGGTCTTTTTTTGTGCAATGCAGACAAGAGACTGTCCCGCCGGCACATCCCACGCCCGCCGCAACAGACGTTCACCACGGATAAAAACAGGCGCCAGACGATTGAACCAGCGAAGCTGGCCCTCGGGCAGCAATCGCCGTTTGAGCACGCGGCTGTTCAGCCACCACCCCGGAATGCCTGCCAGGTTCATATAGCGCAAAACCGAAGATTGAAATCCGGCTTCCTCAACCAGTTGCGCCAATTGCGCCCGCTCATATCGGCGATAATGGCCCAAGGCCTGATCCAGTGAGCCATACATGTAATGCCCGGCCGGAACCAGAAGCAATAATCGTCCCCCGGGCTGCAAAATCTGCCAGAGGCGCCGCAGCGCCGACAGATCATCGTCCACGTGTTCCAGCACGTTCACGCAAAGCGCTGTATCGAAGGGCCATGTCGCCAATTGCGCCGGCAGTTGCGGATCGCTGATGTCCCCCTGCATGACCCGCACATTTGGAAAACCTTGATAGCGCCGTCGGGTCAACGCCACGCTGGCTTGCAAACGATCGATAGCCACAAGCAACTCGCAATCCACAAAAAAGGCGGTCATATTCCCGATGCCACACCCCACCTCCAGGATGTGCGAGCCCGCAAAAGGGGAAATCTCTTCAAAAATCCAGCGATTGTAATGTGACACCGAGGCCATGCGACGCAGTGTCTCATAGCCAACGCTATCCGCCTCTATCAGATCGGCCAGTTCAGCAGCGACGGGATGCAGAGAGTTCGACACAATGAGAACAAGCGCTCAGCGCAGCAAGGCCATCAATCTGGGCAGATAGAGAAACAGCGCCACGATCACCGCCATGACCGCGGTGATGCTCACCGCCGCAGCAGCCACATCCTTGGCAGCCTTGGCCCGGGGATGATAGTCGGGACTGACCAAATCGGTCAAAGCTTCGATGGCGGTGTTCATGGCCTCAGCCGCAAAGACGACGCCGATGACCACTGTCAGAATCACCCATTCGACGGTTGAAAATCCCAGCCACAGAGCCAACGCCACAGCAACAATCGTCAAAGCCAGATGAATGCGGGCATTGGGTTCATTGCGAAAAAGAAAAAGCACGCCCTCCCAGGCGTATTTGAATGCGAAACGCAGGCGTGAGAATTCAGATTTCATAGTCCGATCTTCAAAGGAAACGAGTGTGTCCAAAATGAGTTGGAGGTCGAGGCTGGCGAACGCAGGATCGCTTTCAAGACCTCCGGGAGGTGGGTGATAACTTGTTTGCTGGCTGCCACCTTTTCGCCAGGAAAGAATGAAGATTTTCTCCACGGCCTTTGCCCCCACCTGGTCGGGCTATAGAGCCCTACAAGCTGGAGGGCGGCCTACGCAGCTCAACCG